>JAKBSB010000038.1 GCA_021845155.1 Thermoplasmata archaeon | reverse complement strand
TGTAATTATCTTCAGGGCAGTCCTGAATCTCATGTGCGCATATCTTACATCCCAGTCAATGATCTGGTGGACCTCCTTTCCTTTTGTTCCATCGGGAAAAGTGTCGTGCGACATCAGGTGAACATCTGTTCCGTCATTCCAGGTATCAACTATCACATATTCCTTACCTTCAATTATGACCTTTCCCCGGTCATTGGGCTGTCCATCGCCTGTAGGGTAAAACACCGACTTGTCTACTACAAGGTCTGTAAATTCAAAGAATTTCACTGTTCCCATCCCTTCCTTCTGGTACGGGTCCTTAAGGTATAGAAGATCTGTTTGCATGTCAACTAAATTGCTTTGGTATTTAATTAAGTTGCGCGATGTTGCCCCGAATCGAAAGTGCTGTATATCATGTTTACTGGTTTTATATAACCAAAATAATCGGGTTTCGTTCCCCATGAAGCTAAAACGTGGTTATATCTATTACAATAATATTACGTGCCGTGGACGCCAATCACGAGGACTTTCTTTACCGTCTCAAGAGGGAAGGGATAAAGCTTGATCTGTCGGTCACTGAGGAATTTGCAAATCTTCTGGGAAATCCACAGAACAGCTTCCAGAGCATACATGTTGCCGGCACCAATGGAAAAGGGTCAGTTTCAGCTTATATTTACAATGTTCTCAGGCAGAAATACAGGACCGGCCTCTATACATCGCCTCATCTCATAGACTTCAATGAACGCATAGTTTCAGGAAAGGATGTAATTCCAGACAGCTACATTGAAAAGTTCCTGGACGCCCATAAGGAAAAGATAGAGGAACTTTCCAGGATAAACCGGAATCCAACGTTTTTTGAAGTCACAACCCTTTTGGCATTCTGTTATTTCAGGGACACAGCTTGCAGATATGCAGCTGTTGAGGTAGGGCTTGGAGGAAGGCTTGATTCCACAAACATAATTCTTCCTCTTATCAGCGTCATAACACAGATAGGTTTTGAGCATGCAGATAAGCTCGGAGGTTCCCTGACCGCAATTTCATACGAGAAGGGGGGCATAATAAAAAGTGGAATTCCGGTAGTGCTTGGCGACAATAAGCCAGAGGTGGTAAGAACCATCACAAGTATTGCACAGCGACGCAATTCCAGGATGTTGACCGTTGAAGCGGACACAAAAATAACCGAACTTGATATGTCCATTGAAGGAAACAATTTCACTCTGGAAACCCCAGCAAACAGCTACAGGATAAAATCCCCATTGATCGGCCAGTTTCAGGTCAGGAATATAGCAACTTCGGTACTGGCGGTGGAGAATTCAGGTATAAAGATAGGAAAGCGGAACATTGAAAAGGGAATATGGGAAACCAGGTGGCCAGCAAGAATGGAAATAATCAGGAAAGATCCAATGGTGATGGTTGATTCTGCTCATAACCCTCCTGCAGCGGTCGCAATTTCTTCAACATTGAGAAAAATAACAGACGAGAAGCCATTGCTGCTCGTTGGAATGCTCTCGGACAAGGATCCATTTTCATTCCTCAGCGAACTGAGAAAAATCTCTGAAAATATCGTGTTCACCACTCCCGAAGAGCCTTTGAGATCCATAGATCCGGACAAGCTCCAGAGGCTGTATGGAAACATGTTTGCGAACAGCAGGTCAATCAGGGACCCATACGAGGCATATGACTACTGTCTTGGAAAAGGGCAATTCCTGCTGGTCACAGGTTCAATGTACCTGGTCGGGCTTATAAAGAAAATAGAAAGGTCACCGGTAATTCCATATGCACCAGATTAAGCTTTTGATCATGCAGTTGATCCAACATACGGTTCAAAAAATCTTTAGTACTCATTAGACCTATTGATATTTCACTGGTATCTTACATGAATCCGTTTGAAAAATATTCCGTCGAAATGACCAATAAGACGCTTGACCTGACAGTTCTTGAGGGTTCATACCTGCCTGAAACGTTTCCGCACAGGGAAAGGGAAATAGATCTCATGGTGAGGACACTGAGCAGTGTTTTCCACAACAGCAGGCCGTCAAACCTGCTCATATACGGGAAAACCGGAACAGGAAAGACCTCAACCACAACCTATGTTACAAAAATGCTCAAGGAGAAAGATCCGGAAGGAATAGAGATCTTCCATGTCAACTGCCAGGTTTTTGATTCTCCATATTCTATTCTTGTGGAAATTGCCAATGCGCTTTCCCAGACCAACGAAGACAAAATTCCGGGACTTGGCTGGCCAATGGACAGGATATATTCTGAACTGCTGAAGCGCATGAACATGTCAAGGAGGTTCATGATAGTAGTGCTGGACGAGATAGACAAGATAATAAAGAAAAATGGCCCAGACTCACTTTATGTCATACTGAAGCTAAGTGACGATTCCACTGTCACCAGGACATCATTCATAGGCATAACCAACGATACCGGCTTTCTGGAATCCCTGGACGCAAGAGTAAGGAGCAGGCTGAACCAGGAGAGCATAATGTTCCCCCCTTACAATGCATCGGAACTCAGGGACATACTGACATTTAGGATAAGCAATATTTCAGGTTCCAAGCCTATTGACGATTCTGCCCTGAATCTTTGCGCTGCAATTGGTGCTCAGGAGCACGGCGACGCAAGGAAAGCACTGGAGCTTATGCGTATAGCAATTGAGGTCTCAATAAGGGATGGAACAACCAGGGTCACTGATAAGGAGGTCTACAGGGCTAGAGACAAGTTTGAAATGGATGTCATGAGGGAAGCTGTGGCCACATTACCGCCCCAGTCCAAGATGGTGCTGCTCAGTGCGGTTGTGACGCAGGAAATGGACAGTTCCATGATGTTCACAGGGGAAATATTTGAGAATTACAAGAGCATATGCCGTGAGCTTGGATATGCACAGCTTTCAAGCCGCAGGATAAGCGATATTCTCACTGAGCTTGAGGACTTCGGCCTTCTCACAACAAGCACAAAGAGCCATGGAAGATACGGGAGAACAAGATTCATAAGGGTTGCTGGCAATTATTTTGACGTGAAGCGCTACCTTGTTGAGGACAAGGACCTGGAAAAATTCAGGGGAACAGGCATCGGGAAGCAGGCAAGGATCGATACAACAGTTCCTGCGGATTCACTTCCGCCTGAAAAAATTGATGAAAAGATCAGCGACATCTGGGATGCAACTCCTTCAGAGTGACAATTCCGGCAGGTGAAGTCACTGTTTTTTATTTCCTGAAAATAAGGCACATATCGTCGGTCGGATGGATCAGCCTCAGTCCGTTGGAGGAAGCGAAGTCATCAGGAGCATCGGTCCAGTTGTAGTTGTCCACAACAATGATGAAGCGTTCTTTCATGTGTTTTATTGCCGTGTTAAGCTCAAAAGTCACATGATCATAGGTGTGTTCGGAGTCATGCATGAAGATGTCGAAAGGCCCGTATTTCTCAAGACCAGGACCGAGGGTTGCCCTGCTGTCGCCCAGTGTAAGGGTCCACCTGTCCCTGAGGTTGTCCGGTACAACGAATCCCACCGGTCTCTCATCTGAATTTCCGTATTTCCTGCCAAGGTCAAAACTGTAGAGTCTTCCGCCAAATGGCTCCATTGCCTTGAGGAATGCGGTTGATGTTGTTCCCGGCCCGACTCCCGTCTCCGCAATTTTTTTGGCCTTCATGACAGATGCAATCGCAAAGATAAGCCTGAACTCCGGTTCAGAAACCTGCCAGTAGTCATTGCCCCTTGTGGTTGTTCTTGCATACTGGAAAATATCTCCTGCTGAATCGATATGTTCCTCAAACTTTTTTTCTGTGGTGCCGAGATAATCCGTTACATCCTTCAGGTCTTCATATTCCATGAATCCAATACTGCAAAATCTCTAATAAACATATTTGGAATAGGGCGACACACATTTATGATCATAGAAGTAACAATCCTGCTGGGAATGTCTCTCGGAGTATCTCTGGCGGCACCGCCGGGGCCCATCACCGCAATGATTGTGGACAGGTCAATGACCTCTGTAATGAAAGGGTTCATGATTGGAATGGGGGCAATGTCTGCAGATTTCACCCTTATGATAATAACTATCGGATTCAGGTCTGTCGTTGACCTGGGTGCATACGACCGCTACATATTCCTCGTCGGGGGGATTTTCTTCATTCTCCTTTCCGTTGGTGTTGTCAGGTCCAGGTATTCCGGCAATACAATCCCCGAAAGAAGGAACATGAACTATTTCTCGGGGCTGTTTCTGGGACTCGTGAACCCCATGCAGATAGCATGGTGGATCACAGCAGGGCTCAGTGTATTCCAGAGATTCGGCATAGAACCCTTCTATTTCCTGTTCCTGGGGATAGTATTATGGGTTGCGTTCCTGACTTATGCAATCAACAGGTCAGTGGTCAGGTATGGAAAAAAATTGGCTGAGGGAATCAAGCTGTTCAGCTTCGTGATACTCGTTTCCTTCGGCATGGTGTTCATATATTATGGGCTGAATCTTATCCTGAAATAAAAATTTAAAAAAATGGAAAGATCATTTAATGATCTTGTCAGCAAAGGTTTTCATCGGATCAACAACAGTATATCCGTCTCCAGTTGAAACCACCTGTACCGCAGGAGGGTTCTCAAGGTATGATGGAACTATGTGGTTGATTCTTTTTGTAAAGGGCGCCAGTGTCTGGTCGTCATAGAATATTCCCGTAGGTATTTTGTCACCCCATTCCAGTGCCTTGTTGTATGCATTCTGGTATTTCTGGGAGAGGCTGGCCTTGTTTTCCTGGTTAATGACCGGGTCCCAGGTCTTGTCATCCTCAAGCTTGTAGACTCTCTGCCTGTACCATTCCATGCTGTTTATGTTGTTGTAGGTAGGGCATGGCTGCAGAACATCGATAACAGATGAACCCTCATGCATTATTGCTCTCTTTATGAGCTCCTTTAGCTGCTTCATGTCAAAGGAGAATCCTCTTGCCACAAAGCTGTATCCGGAGGTCAATGCAAGAGCAATGGGATTTACTCTGCCGAACATGTTGTCCCTGCTGAGCCCCTTTGTCTTTTCCCCAAGTTCCATGGTAGGAGCAGCCTGACCTTTTGTAAGGCCGTAAACAGCATTGTCGAACAGCATAATTGCCAGTCCGCTGTTTCTCCTGCCCTCTGCAACGAAGTGTCCAGCCCCGATGCTGAGAAGGTCCCCGTCCCCTCCGGTCACGACAACTTTCAGGTTCGGGTTGGAGAGCTTCACTCCTGTTGCATAGGGTATGGACCTGCCATGCAGGGTGTGAACTCCTGCAATGTTCAGGTAGTGCGGTGTTTTGCCTGAGCAGCCTATACCTGATACAGCAACCACATCGTGTGGTCCCAGGTTCAATTCGGTCATAGCCTGTGTTATGGAGGTCAGTATGCCGAAATCTCCACATCCTGGACACCAGTCAATTGCCAGATCCGTCTTGAAATTATGCGCCATCTACAAGCACCTCGTTAACGATCTTCTTGCCGGAAGAAACTTCTTCCAGTATTTTCTTTGTACCTTTCAATATCTCATCCTCTGTCATGTGTCTGCCATTATATTTCAGAATGGCCCTGTCTATGCTCAGGCCTGTGTTCTGCTTTATCACCTTTGCAGCCTGGGCTGTCATGTTGCTTTCAACGTCAATGACGATCTTGGCCTTTCCCAAAATCTTTTGAACAAATTCCGACGGGAAAGGTTCGAACATCTTTAAGTACAGGAGATTTGCTGAAACGTCCTCTTTCTTGAGGTCCTCGATTACGTCCAGTATTGGTCCCTTCTGGCTTCCCCATGTGACGAATGTAACTTCGGCATCGGGATTTCCCAGAAGCTGTACCCTGTCTTCCATTGGTATCTCCGCAACGGCCGTTTCGAGTTTCCTGAATCTCTTCCTCATCATCTGGTCCCTGACCTCGGAATCCTCTGTTACGTGTCCCAGTTCATCGTGTTCGTCGCCTGTCATCCAGAATATGTTCTTCCCAAAGAATCCCATTTCGGAAATTCCGTTCTCGGTGTTCAGGTTGTATCTCTTGAAATCCTCTTTCTTCATTGTCTGGACACTCAGTATAACCTTTACCTTCTTGCTGTCTATTTCAGGTATAAGGTCCGTTGTGTTTGCCAGGTTCTTGTCTATCATATGTATTACCGGAAGCTGGTATCTGTGTGCATAATTCAGCGATCTCATTGCGTCATAGACGCACTCCTCAACATCTCCTGAAGATATGACAATTCTCGGGAACTCCCCATGCCCTGTGTTAAGGGCAAACATAAGATCCGACTGTCCGTTTCTCGTTGGAAGCCCGGTACTTGGCCCGCCCCTCTGGTAGAGTGTAACCACAATGGGCAGTTCATCCATGCCGGCAAAGCCTATTGCTTCAGCCATAAGTGAAAATCCAGGTCCGCTGGTGGCTGTAGCTGTCCTGGTGCCTGTAAGTGCTGCGCCCTCTGCCATTGTTATGGCTGAAAGCTCATCCTCGCACTGCACAACAACAACTCCAGAATCCTTGAGTTTTTTCTCTTCCGATGAAATCCATCTGATTGTCTCGTGTTCTTCCAGTATGGAACTCTCATCGCTAGCCGGAGTGATCGGGTAATAGGTCTGGAATCTCAGTCCGCCCATCAGTTTCCCTATTGCTGCCCCGTCATTCCCGGTCAGAAGCATTCTATCCTTTGTGTTGATGACTTCAAGCTTTGATCCACTCATGGAATTACTCTGTGCATACTTGTATGCAGCCTCAACAACAGCTATGTTTTCCTTGACTACCTTCTCCTTGTTGGCGAAAACAGCCTTTATACCTTCCTCGGCGAATTTCTGGTCGAGTCCGGCGATTGAAAGTGTTATGACTGCACCCAGGGTATTGAAATACCTTGTTGCAGGGCCATCCTTAACAACCGAGGTCACTATGCTTTCGAATGGAACTTTGAGTGGCTTGGCTCCTCTCTTTTCCATATAGGCAAGCACTCCCTTCACATTGTTTGGAAGATTCTCGGCATTGAGTTTTTCCTTTATTCTTCTTGAGGTATCCCTCATTATCATTCTGGCCTGAGACAGCTCAGAATTTTCAAAACTTGCATCGTATATTATCCTGGAACCCTTTGAAACATCATCTAGATGTTCGAAAAGCGTGTCTGCATCAAGTGCAACAAGAATATCAACCGGATATTTCAGGGACCTTGGTCTCTCTTTCTTAATTCTCAGGTGTGTATAGCTGTGTCTCCCCTTAATGTTGGAGTGGTACTCCCTTACACCGAAAACATTGTACCCGGAAGCTGCAAATGAGCGACTTATCATATTGGAAGATGTATCGATACCGCCTCCCTGCGGTCCTCCTATTATGAGGTTAAGGTCAATTTCTGACATCCCTACCATATTGTTACGTAATTCAAATATTTTTTTAATTGAAGTGTTAAATTTTAATCATGTCCATCTGGTTCCCCAAAAAGATGAAATACTCATGGACCTTTGAAACATTCAATTCAATACCCAAATCCATGTCAACACTCTTATATTTATTATGAGCTTAACCGGTTATGTTCAAAATCTACAGGCTTAATTCCGAACAAAAGAAAATGGTTGAAAAACTTTTGTCAGATGATGTGGTGGGAAGGCAGACCATAATACAGAAAGATGGGTCAGGTTTCAACAGTCCAGGTACAACAATTGTGGTCATAGAAGGTCCGGAGATCATATTTGAAAAAGTGCCCGAAATACTCGGACCAGGCATTAAACCAGTTCCGGAAACGGAGGCCGCGGAAATCTACAGAAAAATAAAGGAAGAGGAGGAGAACGCGGAAGGCGGGATGGGTTTCCTTTTTGGCTAGGCAAAGAGGCATATTGCCGGAATTTGGAATATGAAGCGGGGGAGAGAAAATTAAATGCTTATTGTAACAGGAATGCCCGGGTCCGGGAAAGACGAATTCATAAAAGTGGCCAGATCCATGGGTTATACTGACGTTCACATGGGGGATACGGTAAGAAAGTATTCCCGATCACAAAATATTGACCAGAAGGATTACAACATAGGGAAGTTCGCAGGCCAGGAAAGGCAGGTTCATGGAATGGACATATGGGCGAAGAGGACTTCTGAAAATATCACTGATCCGGGTAAAACAATAGTTGACGGTCTGAGGAATGTCGAGGAGCTTGAGTACTTCAGGAACAGGTTTGAGGACGTTATGGTAGTTGCAATATACGCCAACCACGACGACCGTCTCACAAGGATATTGAAACGTGACAGGGAAGACGATGTGAAAAGTCCCACAGAACTCAATGGAAGGGATGAAAGGGAGCTCTCATGGGGAATAGGCAGGGTTATTTCGCTGGCAGATTACATGATAGTCAATGATGGAACACTGGAGGAATTCAAAACAAAAGCCAGGGAATTCATCAATAAACTTAAAAAAGAACAGCAGAACTAAAAAATGGTTGTGTTGGGCAGCCAAACCTGCGAAATCATCATCTGGAAAGCTTGAAATCAGATTTTTCCTCTTTCTGGACATGGACGCTTTTCCAGTCTGTCTTGGATGTCGGTCTGCCCTTCTTCCTCTGAATATGGTTGTATGCGGATAGGGCCGCTATTGCTCCCTGGCCTGCTGATATCACGACCTGCTTGTAAGGTGTATCCGTAACGTCCCCGCAGGCGAATACTCCCTCCTGGCTGGTTGCACAGAACTTATCAACCACGACCTCGCCGATCTTGTTCAGTTCAACCAGGTCCTTTACAAGGTCCGTTCTGGCAATATACCCCATTTCAATGAATACAGCATCGGTTTCTAGGTTGTTTTTTCCTTCCCTGGTTTTCAGTTCAAGTCCGGTTACAGATTTTTCCCCAAGGATTTTCTGCACTGAACTTCCATTGACAAACTCAACATTTTTCATGCTTTTAAGGGAATTTACAGTCTCTTCATCGCCTCTTGTTTTCTCAGTTGACTGGACAATGTAGAGATTTGAGGCAAGCGATGAAAGATAACTTGCGGCTTCTATGGCATTATCGCCGTTGCCAACTACCGCAACCCTCTTGGATTTGAAAAGCGGTCCGTCACATACTGCACAGTATGAAACGCCCTTTCCCTTGAGTTCGTTTTCTCCTGGAACACCCAGATCACGTGGTGTTTTCCCGAATGCAAGTATGAGTGCTTCAGCCGTATTTTCCTGTGAATAGGATTTCACCATGAAACCGTTTTCAGTCTTTGATATACCGAGCACTTCATCATACAGGTATTCTGTACCATACAGGGCAGCCTGCTCCTGAAACTTTGTAAGAAGCTCGAAACCACCGATGTTCTGGTACCCGGGGTAATTCTGTATAGAATCAGTCAGAAGCGCCTGGCCACCAATATCCTTGGTGATAACCAGTGTTTTCAGGTTCTGCCTGGAAGTATAAAGGGCTGCAGAGAGCCCTGCGGACGCTCCTCCAACGATTATGACATCATATTGTTTAGCCATCTGATTCACTAGTTCAGGTTCTTCTTTATCTTGGTCTCTATCATTGGTTTTGGAAGAGCACCTATTACAGTGTCAACCGGCTTTCCATCCTTGAAGAACATTATGGTGGGTATGCTCCTTATCATAAACCTGGCCGATACCTGGGGATTGAGATCAACATTCAGTTTCCCAAGAACCATTTTACCGGCATACTCTTTTGCTAACTCGTCCAGAACAGGTGATACAAACCTGCAGGGGGCGCACCACTCCGCCCAGAAATCAACTACCATTAGCCCGGGCTTGCTCACCATCTGGTCAAAATTTCCATCATTCAGCTCAACTGATTTTCCATCCATGTTATTCCCTTTCTCCAGTTTTTCTGCATTCAGGATCCTGTTGTACATATTTTTTCTTATATTCTCCAGTTCCTCATCTGTCATTTTCTCATCCTCCGCAGGCAAGTTGTAAATCCTCAGGGTATTTTTCACCTCAGGACCATGCTTCCCAAAGGTTTGAATGCAATTTCCTGTTGTTATGGATTGAAAACGTGGTTATAAATTTGACGATATTTCAAATTTCACGAAATATCTAAATATCAGGGCCTGATATCTAAAGGTGCTGTCACTCTATCCAAACT
>JAKBSB010000037.1 GCA_021845155.1 Thermoplasmata archaeon | reverse complement strand
TGCTTCATCTGATCGATCTGGTTCTGAAGATCATTCTTCTGTTTTGATGTGGAAACTCTGGCATAGAGAACAGTTTTCCTCTTCACATCTTTGTTCAGTATTTTATAAACATCCTCTTCGCTGTAATCATACCGCTTGTTAGGCATCACAGTGTACCTGATCCTGCCATCATGTGCATAGACATGAAGCGTCTTCCTGGATATCTGTAACAGGTTCAGGACTTCTTCAGCTTTCATTGTTAATAATGTATATATTATGTGTATATAATGCTATCGTTATCATAGACTATAGAAAGAATCCCGTGGGGTTAATTTACGGTCCATATCTAAACCTTTGCTGAATCTTGAGGCATTCTGACATCTTACAGTAAAGATCAGTGATCCTGGAAATCCAGGCTTTCCATGAACTTATCCTCAGGGAAATTCCTGAGTATTATCTCTCTTGGCAGACCCAGACTTGGACCGTATGTGTATATCTTCTTGTAAGGATACATGATATTTCTTCTGGTTAGAAACATGTTCCCTCCAAGACTTGAGAATATGGAAAACTTGTCGAGATCAAACATGACCAGATTCTCAGTTATCTCTATGAATGATGAGATGTCCCTGTCGCTGATCTTACCTCCAAGAACAACATTTTCACATCCTGAAATCATTGAATCTATGAGGTCTCCCTGTCTCCTGGGAAAATTCATGACGGTTATCTGAAAGAATTTGGCGAATTCAGTGTATAACTTGAAGTTGTATTTTCCCTCCCTTATGGCATCGAAGTCTACGATAAAGAGTTCATCAGAATCACTTTTAAGCAGCTCCTTCACATTAGAGTAGCCCTCTATTTGCCGGGAAGATATGGATACTGTATTTATTTCCAATGATTTCACAATAACATATAATATTAAACAGTTTTGCCATAGCATCATGGAACGAGGTCCGGTGAAAATCTTCCAGTGTTCATTCCAGAATAGTTTATGGCAGAGGAGGTGTTGAACGGATTTTCCAAGTGAACACAGAGACCAGGTTTTGCATACATGTTGCCCTGATGATACCTGAAAGTATCACATTACATTCAAGAAGGGAACCTGAGAATTAATGACACTCTTGAATTTTCCATAAAAGAGATATAAAATCCATCAAAGCTTTTATTCATCGGTGTTACATATCAAATGAACATCCTCAATTAATAGGACTTCTGTTACAACCTTATAGAAATCCTTATATTTGAGTTTTCCTTATTTAAATATGTTTGAATCGTCCAGAACTTACATGTTTCATATGGACCGTATCCTGGTGCCCATGGCCAAGGGATACAGATCAAGAAGAGTTCTGGATATTGCGTTCAGTCTTTCAGAGGTTTATCATTCGGAGATTACAGCACTCACTGTTAAGGATGAGAGCAGGGAGCTCACTTGGAGTGACAAGGTGCATCTTGTCACAAATGCTTATGAGGAGGGGAAGGAACGCAATATAAAGGTAATCCCAAGAGTCAGGACGTACAGAACAATAAAGGAAGGTATAGTACAGGAGGCAAATTCCCATAATTACGACGCAATGCTTGTGGCTGTCCATAAAAGGTCACCTCTTTCAGCCTCTGTTTTTGGTGGTATTGGTGACTATATACTGAAAAACTCACGGATTCCCAGTGCAATAATGAGCATAAAGGACTCAGTGTTTCCATACAAGAAGATTATGGTACCCCTGTCGGAGCAGGTTAACACAAGGACGGCTGTTTCATTTGCTCTTCACCTGAAGAAAGCCACTAATTCAAGAATTGTATTTGTGGACCTCAGAAAATATGACAGAAAGGTTACACATGGCTTCAACATGTTTTTTGAGAACCTTGGGCAGATTACAGCACTTTATGGCGAAGGGATAGACGTCACGAGGAGCGGTACATCAACCTCAATACGGGAAGAGGTAAACCTGATCTCTTCCAGGATTTCTCCGGACGCAGTGATCCTGGGAGTGACGAAGACCAAAAACAGCGTGCGACTGAATTCTAATATCAAATCCATAATAAAAGATGGTATGAGCGATCAGATTCTAGTCAAGAAATGATGACGAGATTATCCCATTACCGATCATGAAATTTATGATTGCAAAGTTCAGGCTGACGACACTTACTTCATAGCTCCCAAAAACCGGAAAATTCTGGAATTTGTACGAACTTATTGTAGTGTTGAGAAAATCTGATATGGATGATATTTTCATTATTATGTTCTTTTTGTCGGCCAGATTGTCTATGCTGATCGCTATTCTGTGAACCTGTATTATTGCACCCTGGAGCGGTATATCCGGATCAAGGCCGGAACCCGAATAGGATACCATGGCATATGGAATCTGGGATGCGTTTATGGTTGGATTCTCCGCCAGGAACTGTTGAATCAGATCCTTGGTCTGGTTCAGGAGATCTGGGTTTCCCAGAGAGTAGCTGGTACTTCCGGATTCAGATAGATTGTAGTCTGTAGCAGATGGTCTGGGCTGGAAGAAGAATGAGTTATTGAAAGCCCTCGCGAGCACGGCAGAATCATAAATGGTTCCATTTACTTCGAGAGGCTCTCCCTGTGACTGCCATGGTAGTGCCTTTTCAGTTATCACTGCTGTCACTGTGGGAAATACAAACCCAAGAAGAAATAGAAATATAAGGGCAAAAACTGCACTCTTCCATACAAATCCATACCTGTGATCTTTTTTTACCATACCACACCTCCCGCACTTAATGCTATGTAAATTATCTTTATTGCAATGAATGGAAGAATAACACCGCCCAGTCCATATATCAACAGATTCCTCTTAAGAAGACTGTTCAGTGATGATGGCTTGAACCTTACTCCCCTCAGGGCAAGAGGGATGAGAAAAGGTATGACTATTGTGTTGAATATCAGGGCCGCAGTAATGGCCAGAATTGGATTTTGAAGATCCAGTATGTTTATGAATGCAAGCTGCGGAACAAAAAAGAACATGGCTGGGATTATTACGAAATATTTGGAAATATCATTTGCTATGCTGAATGTTGTCAGTGCTCCACGTGTTATGAGAATCTGCTTCCCTATGAATATGACATCCATCAATTTAGTTGGATCACTGTCAAGATCGATCATGTTTGCTGCCTCCTTTGCAGACTGGGTGCCATTATTCATGGCAAGACCAACATCAGCACGGGAAAGGGCCGGAGCGTCGTTCGTGCCGTCACCGACCATTGCAACCATCCTCTGCTTTCCCTTCTCTTTCAGAACAACTTCATACTTGTCCATTGGCGTACTGTTGGCAATATATTCATCTATTCCACTCTCTGCTGAAATATAGGAAGCTGTGACCTCATCGTCCCCGGTGCACATTATGGTCTTTATGTTCATTGATTTCAAGCTGCTGAGTCGCTCCCTGATTCCAGGCTTCAGCATATCGTTAAGTTCTATGACACCCACAAATTTTCCATTGCTTACAACCGGTAGTGCAGTTCCCCCTCTGGAAGATATCTCCTTGCACAGTGCCTCTATGAACGTATCCTGAAGACTGTATTTGCTTTTAAGTGTCTTCAAGGCACCCTTCACTACGTATTCATCTCCCTTGAATATGCCTGAATATCTTGTCTCCGCAGAGAAAGGCTCAAACCTGTATCCTTCCAGTGTATCCGGCAAGTTTGGGTTCTCCCTTTTGGCAAGTTTTACTATTGACATGCCCTCCTTTGTCTGATCCTGCAGTGATGATAGCAGGCACATTCTCTGGAATTCTGTATAGTCAACCCCAGAATTAGGGTAAAACTTTGTTGCTTCTCTCTCTCCCATTGTTACGGTTCCAGTTTTGTCAAGAATTATGGTGTCTATGTCACCTGCGTTCTCCACGGCCCTTCCACTTTTGGCTATTATATTGAATTCCGAAACCTTATTTATGGCAGCAACTCCTATTGCTGGAAGCAAACCACCTATTGTTGTTGGGATTAAGGCTATGAGAAGGACTATTATGATCATGATATCGATAGGATTGAGGAAGAAGTATCCCATGGAAAATATCAACGCTGCCACTATGAGGAAAACAAGAGTTATTCCAGATAGAAATGTTGTAAGCGCGATTTCATTCGGTGTCTTTTCCCTCCTTGCGGAAGCTACTATCTTTATCATCTGGTCTATGAATGTTTCGCCTGGGTTGGATGTGACTTTTATTATGATATGATCAGTGACAAGGGTTGTTGTTGCGGTTACGCTGTCCCCCAGCACCTTCAGAGATGGCCTGGATTCTCCGGTTATGTTGGATTCGTTCACGTATCCAGAACCCTCAATGATCTCTCCATCCATTGGTATTGCCTCATTCTTGTTAACAACTACAATATCATCCTTTATCAGATCAGTGGATTTTACATCCACAAGGATCTCACCCTTCTTAAGATGGGCAGTTGTCTCTTTCTTGAATTTCTGCAGTGACGCTGCAATGGCCTGACTTTTACCCTCTGAAATTGCCCAGGAGAGATTGGAGAAGAATACTGTGAGGAAAAGCAATATGACGACAGCCGTGTAAAACTGCAGATAAGTTGAGGTGGATGGTAGATTGAATGCTGTTGGGAATATTGTGATGAAAAGTGCCACCACGGTTGAAATCTCAGTGATGAACATGACCGGGTTTTTAACTTCACGAACAGGGCTGAAGTATTTCAGCGTGAGGAGAAGTATTTCAATGTATCTGTTCACCTGATGATCACCCCGATGAACAGGTTGAAATCCCTTGCCCAGGAGAGAACAGGTCCCAGTACCAGTGCCGGAAAGAATGACAGGAGACCCAGAAGAATCATTATGATCATGAGAAGGAGTGCAAAGGTGTATGATCCGGGGTCAATTGTTCTCCCGAATTCAATCTTAGGGGATTTATTTGCAAAAGACTGGCCAATAACAAGCTGGAATCCAATTAGAAGATACCTTCCGAGAATCATGATTACGCCGTCCAGGTAGTTGAAATAGGCCTGATTGGTCAGAAAACCACCCATCTCGGATCCATTGTTTGCAGCAGCGCTGCCGAACTCATATAGCAGGGATGTCAGATCTGCCGGCTTGCTGTTTATGAATGTTCCCAGAAAATGAGGCAGCAAGAGCGTAACACCAAGCGGTATCATAACGAGAAGAGGATGAGTTATGAGACTCAACGTTGAATACTTGATCTCTTTTGATCCAATCCTCAGACTCATGAGCTCAGGCAACTTCCCAACTATGAGTGACGCAATGAAAACGGTGAATATGACATACATGAATATATTGAGCACTCCTGTCCCAACCCCTCCCAGTGGGTCGTTAAGGAGAAGCGGCGTCATTATGCCCACAAGTCCAGCGGGAGTATAGTTCAGGAGAGCACCGTTTGCAGCACCCGTGGACGTTATAGTAGCCCCGGAAGCAAAGATTGATGACTGGGCAATGCCAAGATAACTCTCCTTACCAAGCAGGTTTCCTGTGTATATCAGGCCAAGTCCGGACATTGAAGGTATGCCAATATACTCACTGAAAAAAACCATGAACGCAGAAAACATGAATATTGCCATTATGACGGTGTAGAGCATTCTTCCGAACCTTGGTTCATCCAGTGCTTTCCCCAGTGCAAAGATCGATCCGAGAGGTATTATTGTAAATGAAATCACTTCGAGAATGTTAGAGAACCAGTTTGGATTCTCCAATGGGTATGCCGCGTTTGAACCGTAAAACCCTCCTCCGTTTGTTCCAATGTTTTTAATGGCCTCAAATGTTCCAACGGGACCGAGCTGTACATACTGGAAACCTGGTGCAATGATGTTGTGCACTGCGAGATATGACTGAATGGTCTGTGGAACTCCATCCAGAATCAGCAGCAGGCTCACAAATATGGTAAGTGGTAGTATAAGGTAGAAAATGGACACAAGGAAATCATGGAAAAAATTCCCTATGGTTCCCTTGTCCGTAAGGATTCCCCTGACGAATGCCATGGACGCCGCAAACCCAATCCCGGAAGCCAGAAACATTAGCCCTGTAATGCCAAATGTAACGCTGAAATAACTCAGATCTGAAGGGTTTGAGTAGTGTTGCAGATTGGTGTTTGTGAGAAAACTGGCCACAGTGTTGAATGTCAGGCTGAGGTTGAAGTGATTATTTGCGAGTGAATATGGAAGAGAGTTCTGAAAAAAAATGGCTATGAATACAATAAGACCGCTGAAGAAGCTGAATATCATCAAAACAGAGAAGTACTCCCTGAATTTCATCTGTTTCTTCGCCTCTTCCCCAAGCATGTTTTCAAAAAATGAGACAATTCGCCCGGATACAGGGGTGAGCCATGTTCTTTCACCCCGGTAAAGTTTTGATATGTAGCCTGAGATGAGGTACGCAAAAATCGAAATCAGGACGAGGTAAATGAGTATGATTATGAAACCTGAGAGTTCCCTGTTGGATGCGAAAAATCCACTCCAGAAATATGTACTTCCAGAGGTTACAGAGACCACTAAACTCAAAACTTTTCAGCTCCCACTATGGTGTAGATGAGGTACACACTGACAATGAGTGTTACAATCCCGAGAACTACATATCCTATTACCAAGTCAGTTCATTCTTAATTTTTTTCGCATATATAAATTTCACATCCACTCAGAAAATCCAGAACTCAGAAAGCCACTGGATACTCTTTCAACATCTTTAGTACCTTATTACCAAGAATATTTGCAGATCTGGATGCATTGAGAACCCATGAACCGCACGTCATTTTGGACTTTACCTTACTGACCACTTTGGAGTATCCACCAGCATTATTTTCACATTCCATGATTTGAATTGCGAAACTGTAATCCTACCACTCAACCACACTTCAGACCTGAAAATTTCATCTCCTTTTTTTCGCACAGATTTCTTGCCTGTACACCCAAGATTTAAGGCGAAAAAATTTAACAGGCCATGGGATGACTCGTGGTGGTTTCTGTCTACTTGATGCTTATCTTAAGCGTTTTTCTGGTGATTATATTCTCATACATTTTCGTTGACGGACTGGAATCTGTCCAGAGAAAGATGAGATGGACAGAAACGTTCACGGGAAGCATTATTTCGCCTGTGTTCACATCATTTCCGGAACTCGTGGTGATTCTGGTAGCAATATTCGGAGTAGGCAGTTCCACCGGCAATGAGATAGGCATTGGTACTATTTTTGGTGAGCCATTCATGGCTTCATCACTTGCATACAGTGCTGTACTGACTGCAGTTGTTTTTGCCTATCTGAGGGGAAAGAGGAAGGATATGTCCCTGCATCTTGACCGGGAACTTTTTCTTCCATTCCTGTTCACCGCGTTGATATTTCCAGTTCTGGTAATACCGGTGTTTTTTGTTAACAGGCTTTATCAGGATATAACTGGAACCGGACTGATTATCCTGTATGCAATATATGTTATATTGAGCGCCAGAAAGAGAGTTTCCATGGGCGAAGATGAAGAAGGAGCCCCGATCCTGTCAAGATTCATGAACCCGTGGATTGCTTCAGTGCTGGAAATTGCGCTATCTGTAATAGGTCTTTACGCCGGATCGGTTATACTTGTCTCTTCCATAGAAGAGGTTGCGACTGTTACTTCCATAAGTCCACTCTCACTTGCAATACTCATAGTTCCTATGGCTACTGTTCTTGAGGAGACGCTGAGCGCCTCACTGTGGGCATACAGGGGGAAAGATACCACGGCGGTTGCCTCTCTTGTTGGTGAAAAGGTAATATTCACCACACTGTTTCCAGGAATAGTTTTTCTCATAATACCCTGGAATGTGGGTATTGCATCCTATTTCAGCGTTTTTGCCACTGTCACCGTCTCCCTGATCTATCTTCCTATGATCATGAGAAAAAAGATACCGGGTTTCGCTTTATCCGCAGGAGTTGTATTCTTCATCCTGTTTGTCTATTTTATATTTATTCTCTGACCGCATGATTATCGGATATTTTTTGCCATATACGGTCCAAGCAGGTTGTATCCTCTGTTCCTGAAATATTCCCTGACTCCAATTCCACTGATCACCAGAATTCTTGTGAGACCAAATTCTTCCCCTGTTATCCTTTCGGCCTCCGCAAGAAGATTGCCTCCCATGCCTCTATGCTGCCATCTCTGGTCATTGTGGGATCCTATGGGCACAACATTTCCGAAGACCTTTATCTCCCGGATAACCGATGACGAAAACATTTCCTTTCTGTGGGCCAGGTCTGAGGGAATCCTCAACCTCACAAAACCGATTATCTTTCCATTGGAATCCTCATATGAAAGGAAGATCTCCTTACCACCAGACGCCTCATAATCCCTCCTTATGAGTGAAAATTCGGATTTTCCAAACGCATCGTTTGCTATCTCACGAAACCTGATCTCCCCTGTATGTATCTTTTCATCTCTCAGGCGGTCTTCAACCATATTCCTTATGTCGCTTCTCTTGACACCCGCCTCTATGAACTTAACGGGTATATCTCTCTGCATCCTCTGAATCCTTATCCACGGCGGCATCAGTTTCATCATCTCAACAATCAGGTCAACTGCTGTATCTGTATCCATTGGAACGTAATCTCCATTTTTCCACATTCGGTATATTGTTGTGCCCTTCACAACAAGAGTTGGGTAGATCTTCAGCATATCTGGCTTGTATCCAGCATCATTTATCATTATCCTGAAGCTTTCAAGATCCTGGTTGAATGTGGAACCCGGCATCCCAGGCATGAGATGATATACAATCTTGAGGCCTGCATCCCTGGAAAGCTGTGTAGATTTGATTATTTCAGCAATGCCATGACCCCTCATGTTTTTTCTCAGTATTTCCTCGGATATGTTCTGGACCCCAAGCTCAACCTTCGTGGTCCCATAAGAGAGTGCCGCATCAATCTCCTTTTCAAGGAACCAGTCAGGTTTTGTTTCAACCGTCAAGCCAATGCATCTCCTCTCTGCAGTTTCATTCACCCTGATGGCTTCCTGAAGGTCCGCAGATATTGATCTGTTCATTGCATCCAGGCAACCTTTCACAAACCATTCCTGGTAACTGAGAGGTCTGGCGGTGAAAGTGCCCCCCATAATGATGAGATCAACCTTTGAGGTATCATGGCCAATCAGATCAATCTGCTTGAGCCTGCCGAAAACCTCGTTGTATGGATCGTAATTGTTATTCCTCCCCCTAAGGGCAGCTGGTTCATGACCTGTATATGCCTGTGGTGAATTATTGTCAACACCTCCCGGGCAGTATATGCATTTCCCATGAGGACATCGCTCCGGGGATGTCATTGCAGCCACTACAGCTACACCTGATACTGTTCTCGTAGTTTTGATCCTGAGCAGATTGTGGTACTCTGGATCTATCTTATGACCTGAGTTCAGAATCTCCACATCTCCGGGTATATAGTCCATCCCAGCCAGTCTGGACAGTTTTATTTTTTCATTCTGCAATTCTCTTTTGCTTCCTATGATCCCTGAGTTGATTTTCTGAACAATCTCATAGTAAAAATCCATAAGTGTAGCAGAAATGCTTTTCTGCTTTAAAAAGTTTCAAGGAACTGTTCTTTTTGCTTTTTGACAGAAACCAGTTCTGAACATAACTTTCAGTACCAATGATTGTTTAAATTCTGATCCATTCTTAAGCCATGGCATAGAAGGTTCCAACTTTTGCTTCGTTTTCGTCTTCATTCTTCAGGCCTGGACGGTTTCGCGAGAACCCATTACCGAGTCTTAAGGTCACTGCCGATTTCAACTGTGTCTCTTCATGGGTATCAGTGCTTCCTCTGCATGCATCCCTGTGCATGGAAGTAATGGAATATGCCTTTATTCTGTTCCGGGTTGTTGACAGTTGAACGGTGGGATTCTCAACCCACATGGCAAAGTCCTTCAGGATCAGTTTCCGTTTACGTATTTTCATGGGCGATTCCCTCAAAAAGTGGTGTCACAGATGAAATTGTGTGATATATATCTACATACACTTTCGCAATTTATTTCCGCTCTGAATTTCGGAACTTTTCTCCTTTTATCTTACTTTCCGCATGAATTAGAAGGCTTATCCCGGAATTAATCTCTATGGTTCTTATTGCCTATTTCCTAGCCTCCCGGAGCACTTCCAGATCCTCCTCCGTAGGCTCTATTATCCTCTGATCTACC
>JAKBSB010000036.1 GCA_021845155.1 Thermoplasmata archaeon | reverse complement strand
TCCGATCTAATTATAAAGTTAAACTTTTGCACTATAATGGCAATTATTCCTGGATTGACACTCTGTAACACGATGAGGTTTCCCTTAAGATCTGTTGAATGTGTCGCTATGATTTACAATGATTCCGGTTAAAAACCTGCATACATGCACGGAATAATGAATAGAATGGAGGTTGTAAATGATCTGTTGGATTTACTTCATTACGATACTCTCTGGGCGTTTCTCATTCTTTTTGCCTCTTCCATGAGTTCTTCCGTGTATACTGTTACCGGGAGGTGAATCACTCATAAGCACCTTCATCCCCTTGGTATGCCCCAGGAGGAACGTTGTGCTCAAGTTCAGATATTTACTCAAATTCTGTCCATTTCTTCGTCACAAGGAACGGTCCATTGATTGCCTTAATTTTCGGAACCCATCAGGATTTCTCGGAATCAGTTGGGAAGCATCCAATGGTGCGGGATTGAGTTATAACAGCCAGCGATTCGAACCTAACTCTGGAAGTGCCGCTCTTCAAGGATATTACGGTACGTCGACGATAGTATCGGTGCGAATGAGCCGGGCTTATGGAGATGGAATCTCTTAATTAACAGGTTGCAATCCATCAGGTATGATAATAATAGAGGAAGAAGAAAATAAATGGGATAAGGAGAGGATTACCAGTCTTATTTTTCTCTCGGTCCTCTATTATGCGTTTTATTTATTCTATATGTTGGTGTTAAGTGGTATTTTTCATCCTTTTGGATGGATAACCATAGTTATTTCGGTCCCTAATTTGTATCTGCTGCTCCAGTGGCGTTCCATCTCCCTAACAAGGAAGAAGAAACGGAAAAGCGCACATCAACCAACTAATTAATTAGAGTGATTCATCCTCACTCCTCCCATGTTTCCTGCTGGACCAGAGGAACACAAGTAACCCATAATGTAATTTTCTCACATACAAATGGTTCCGGTTGTTCATTAATACAGGAGGTCGTCAATTGTATGGAAAGTCTCCCCAAATTAGTTTTCATTTTTTTTAGAAATTGCCTTATGTCCAAAAACAGACGGAACTGGACTGTATGGACCTGTGGGGAATTGAACCCCAGGCCTCTTCCATGCCAAGGAAGCGATCTACCGCTGATCTACAGGCCCTCATCTGACTGGAATCAATCATATTCCATACAGTTTGTATTCTTCCTTTCTTGATTTCCACCGTTGCATACTTCCAGGCGGCACAGAGAACTTCCATTTTCAATGGTTGCTGGCCAAATACTCGTGCAGTTGGATTCTATACCGCACAGATGTATTCTTCCCTCCTTAATAGAGGACTGTTTTCGCTTCTGTTTGCAAGCGGACAAGCCACCATATCAATAGAAATGATAAATCTTTCTGTCTATTTCATCCACTCCGTGGCTGATTACGATCTCTACCACGCACCTAAATTTGTTTGGTTTTTTTCCCATCCAACCACTCCTGAATGTCAATTCCTTTCCCACTGAAATAAATCTACCCCATTAAGATGTAAATTTCTAAGGCTTCTTAGTTTTCATGCACTTCAGGGGGAAAGTGAAAAACAGAGTGCGAAAGAAAATCATTTTCATGCGACCTGTGCCACGAAAAATTATATACAGCAAGAGTGCTTTAATGTGGAAATGCAAAATCCACACTCTGACACATCCATGGTCGGATATTTCAAGGTAATTGAACCCTTTCAGCTCAGGGACTTTGATGTGATAGACGAATACAAGGTAAACAGTGAAAGATCAACTGTAAGAATTCTCTGGGACAGGGATAGTCTGGAATACGTGTATCAGGTGGAGGAACCTTCAATTTCAAGGGTTGAACTGAATGCACTTTATAATATTGTAAAAGACATGGAGTGGATAGTGCCAAACAGCATGAAGATTTCAAATTCACTTACAAAATTCCAGTTCCCAGATATAGTTAAAAGCTATATCCATAACAGAAAGGGTATTTATGAAGCTGGAAGCAGCGAAAAGCTGCAGTATTTCATAAATCGTGATTATGCAGGATACGGGCTCATAAATGTGCCTGTAAATGATCCTCAGGTGGAAGATATATCATGTGATGGTTTCGGAAGCAAGGTGTTTGTCTATCACAGGAAATATCAGGACATGAGGACAAATATCGTCTATAATGATCCAACCTACCTGGATTCTTTTATCATTAAACTTTCGCAGTTCTGTGGTAAAGAAATCTCCATAAATAACCCGGTTCTGGATGGAATTACTGACGAGGGGCATCGTGTCCAGGCCATTTACGGGAATGAAATTTCACCCCATGGTTCGGTCTTCACCATGAGACTGTTCAGAAAGAAGCCTTTTACCCCAACTGATATTTTGATGAATAAAACTGCCGATTCCAACATAATAACATACATGTGGTACCTGGTTGAGAACAACAGTTCATGCCTTATCTCAGGGGCACCTGCAGTTGGAAAGACCTCCACGCTAAATGCGCTCCTGATGCTTGCACCGCCCAATTCAAAAATATTCAGCATTGAGGAGACAAGGGAGATAAACATCCCAAACGAAAACTGGATTCCGGCAACCACAAGAGAAAGAGAGAATTATTCCTCCAGGGATAGGAAAGGGTATATGAAAGTGGACATGTTCGAACTTGTCAGGATGGCCATGAGACAGAGACCCACCTATATTGTGGTAGGCGAGGTAAGGGGAAGAGAGGCCTACGCCCTGTTCCAGTCCATGTCGACCGGACACACCACGTACTCTACCATTCATGCCGATTCTATGGAAGCCCTAATAAACAGGCTTGAGGCAGAACCGCTTAACATACCGCGTGTTATGATGACGTACCTCAGCACTGTCATTTTCAATAAATTCGTCAAGATCCATGGAGACCTTGTGAGGCGTATCACCGAAGTAAATGAGATGGTGGGGTATGACCCTGAAACTGGGGATGTGCTTTACAACTCCGTCTTCTCCTATGATCCAGAGAAAGATGAACATCATTACAATGGAAACAGTTCGATCCTGGAGAAGATAAGAGTATCCACAGGAATGAGCAAAGAGGAATTTGAACACAATTTTCAGGAGCGAAAGAAACTCATAGAGAACATGGCGAGGAATGAAGTATCTGATTATGGCACAATATCAAAAATAATTCAGGCTTACTATTTCAATCCCGAAGAAGGGCTGAGAATGTCAGAAGGGGATGCCAGTTGACAGTTGATAAAAAAGGGAGGGTGATGCCCTGGAGATCGCAAGTTAGTGAAAATGATACCGATGTTTATTCGGCAATGATCCTTCCATTCAGTGCAAAAACAGGCATTCGTATTTTTCGTCCGGTTCTTGAAAGATTGAAGGTGCCATGGAAAACTCAGACCCAATTCAGGAGGTCGAAGATGCCGTTAACCCCTTACGAATTCTACGGGCAGATGTTCTTCTATTCGCTTATCAGTGCAATAGTTATAACAGTCACTGCCCTATTTCTTGATGTGGAATTCAGGAGATTTGACTTCATTATATCTTCCACAGCATTTCTGATATTTATTTCAATCGCAGCCGTGTATTCTGACATTCCACGCAGCATTTCGAGGGTCAGGAAGAGAAAGATCGATGCTCTTATGCCCATAACCATAGGTTTTGCGGCTACAATGGCTTCTGCGGATATACCGGTTGACCGCATATTTGAAGTGCTCAGTGAAAGCTCTGATTACGGTGAGGTTGCCAGGGAGGCAAAATACATATGGATCTCGACCAGTCTTTTCGGCAAGGATATAATATCAGCAATAAAAGAGGCAATTATCTACACGCCATCGTTGAAATTTTCTGAGTTTCTCCAGGGAATCGTGACAACAGTAACTTCTGGAGGAGACCTGAAGGATTACCTGGTGACCAAGGCAAGGAGGTACCAGTCTGAACTTAACAATGAGGTAAAGAAGAATGTTGATTCCATCGGAATTGTTGCTGAGAGTTACATAACCGTTGGTGTTGCGTTTCCACTTATCATGATCATCATTATAGGTGTCATTGCTGCCCTTTCATCGTCAAACCCCGGTGCCCTGATACTGGTGCTTATTTTTATAGTTGGGATAATGATGCCAATATTGACTGTATTCTTCATCTATTTCCTGAATTCAATTGTTAAGGAGGTGAGGGTTTGAAAATAACCGTTACCTCAATGGGATTGCTTTCTGCAGCAATGTCTGTTGCAGTATTCGTTTTTTTTATTATATCCAGGATTCCGGCAGTTGATCCGAAAATACATCCCATTGCTTCAATTGCTATTTCAGTATCCATATTCCTCATACCTGTTGGATACCTTTTCAACAAAAAGCAGAACGCAATAAAGGATGCTGAAAGGAGACTTCCTGATTTCCTGAGAGACCTGTCCAACTATTCAATATTCGGACTTCCCATGGCAGAAGCAATAAAGATGACAGCGTCCAACGATTACGGACACCTTTCCCCGGAAATACGAGACCTCGAAAACAAGATCTCAGTTGGTTTACCGGTGGATGAAGCGCTTGGGACATTTGGTGATAAAACTGGTTCCGCAGACATAAGAAGGGTTGGAAGAATCATAAGAAAAGCAAGCGAATCGGGAAACAACACCTATGATGTTGTGACCCTCATATCTGATTTCAATGCACAGATGGCACTTATGAGGGATACCAGAAGAGCCGAGATGCAGAATTACATCCTTGTCCTTCTCATTGCCCTGGGTGTTTTCATTTTCGTAATCCTGATAATAGATATAGGCTTCTTCCCGAAGATAAAGAGTACAACTTTTGGATCTCTGGGGCTGCCTGGAAGTACCAATTTAAGGCCAGTTATTGAGAGGATATTCGATGCCGGGATTTATGTCCAGGGCGTGGGCATAGGGGCGATTTCCGGACTTTTAAAGGACGGTCGGATGAGGTCCGGCATATTTATGATCGGTGCAATTCTTCTCGTTTCGGCACTGATACTCATAGGGGCAGGGGTTGCCTGAATGAATGGACCTGACGATTCTTTCCTGAAGAATTATGAAATTATCATAGAGAAAGAGATAATTCAACAATATTCAAGAGTCCAGATCTGCCGCAGGAATTCCGATGGAACCGTATATTATTTCGTCAGGGAACCTGTCCTTGAAAAGACTTCCATGGAAATACTGAGGATAATGAAAGATAATGCTATGAACGGTGTTAACACTGAAAGTTCTTCCATGGGTCTGGATGCACAGATTTCTGAAATATCAGAAAATCTTAAAGTTGGCATAAATTCGGAACAGAAAATGTTCATAGCCTACTATTTCAGAAGGGACCTGTTCGGTTTTGATCGCATTGAAACACTTCTGAAGGATCCGGAAATAGAGGATATATCGTGTGACAGATCGAATCTGAATATTTTCATCTATCACCGCAAATTCGGCTACATACCAACAAACGTAATCTTCCAAAATGAAGAGGAACTTTCCAGGTTTGTCAAGACTCTTAGCCAGAAGTCGGGAAAGTCTCTCTCTCTTTCCACTCCGGTTATTGATGCAAACCTTCATGACGGATCGAGACTGCAGGCTTCACTGGGAAGAGAGGTTACAACGAACGGTTCGAGTTTCACAATCCGGAAGTTCAGGTCAGTCCCCTTCAGTCCTGTTGATCTCATATCCGCAGGTTCAACTTCAGCCAGGATATTTGCATATCTCTGGATACTGTCAGAATACGGATCCAACATCATAATTGTTGGAGGGACTGCTTCAGGAAAGACAACATTCCTCAATGCAATTCTTCTCTTCATTCCACCTGAGAAGAAGATCATAACAATAGAGGATACCAAGGAGCTGAACCTTTTCCATGAGAACTGGGTATCAACATTAACAAGGCCTGGCTACGGAATTCCTGGACCTGACGGAAGGATAGAGGGTGAAATAGACATGTTTGATCTTCTCACCATCTCCCTGAGGCACAGACCAAATTACATAGTGCTTGGTGAGGTAAGAGGGAGAGAGGCTTTCACGGTGTTCCAGGCAATGTCTGTTGGAAGGTATGGTTATACAACCTTTCATGCAGACGATGTCAACACATTCGTTCACAGGCTTGAGGCAAAACCTATTAACATCCCCAGAAACCTCATAGCAGCAATAGATGCAGTTGTTCTCCTTGAGACTTTCCAGGGACAATCAGGCACGGAAAGAAGAGTCAGGAGCATAAGTGAGATCAAGGAGATTGATCCAGTTTCAGATGATCTTATCTTGAACGAAGTTTATTCATTTAACGGAAATGATTATGATTCCTCAGGCTTCAGTTATGTCCTCAAACGGATTGCCGAAAGGGAGGGAAAGACAGAGGCGGAGATGGAAGATGAGATCACAATCAGGGAGAAAGTACTTTCAAGGCTGCAGGAATTGCATACCAATGATTTCAGGGAGATCACCAGAATAATTCGCAGATTTTACAAGGCACGTGATGACGTGCTTGACCAGCTCGGAATAGAACATTGATCCTACCTGAATGACATAAGTTAATGATTTCTGTTAACAATTTTGGCATCTACCTTTAGAGGTTTTCAATCGACACATAAAAGGAGAACATAGATAACTTCAGGAACAATGGAAAGGGATGAGAAACATCCGGTGAATACGATGAGGTTGACTTATTCGATTTCATGTAGCTGGCAAAGGAAAGCCTGTACTCTGCGATATATATGACATGAAACGAGGAGGAACACGTGAATGTTGGCATCGATCTTGATGCTTCAGAGTTTACCGTAGAATCAATTAGGAAATAGCGGAATTAGATGGTAAGAAAGAGATGCCCCAACGTGAAGGAACTATTGATCTGCAGAAACTTACCACTGAAAACAGGACTGAAGATCAGTGGATATCCTTTCCTACGGAACAAAAGCTGCTGGAATAAAAATTGAGCACATGTTATTACCATTCATAACAAATAACTTAGGAGGAAAACTTCTCATTTCGTTTGAGGTAATCGTAAACCTCATAGCCAATACAAGGACCGAGAAAAGTCTAAGGGTAGAGTGAAGCATTCATCGTGACAGTTATAAGAAAAGCATCAAGATCAGCAAAAAGGAGATATGGAAATTAAACAAAGAGACGGACGAATTTTATGGAAAGTGGAATTATACAATCAACCCGGCCAAAATCGACCATGATATTCAATACTACACCTAATCACTACCCTGTTGCCTATTTCCGTTTTCAGATTATTTATTCTTCTCTTTAAGTCTATGGATGGCTATCGAATTAACATAAAGGGCCGCTGACAATGTGATAATTACAAAAAAGAAGGCAAACGCCCCCTCTCCATGAATACCAGGATAGTATAACGCCGGTAGAACTTGAAGTACTACAGAAATTAAAAGATATACAGAGACTGCAGTCAGTGTATATTGCAGATATATGAGTATTTTTATCAATCTCATCGTATCATTATCCACTTGGAACCTGATTATGCCACAACCATGGCATCCCACACACATGACCGGTTTTTAAACCACCTCGGGAAGGAGGTTGTGTTTCCCGCATAAGATTCGTGCAATTTCCTGTGGAATAGGCTCCTTCCACCACGTTTAACGTCATTGACGTTAGTATACCCATGCCGGGCAATTCTCAGCCAGAATAAATTATTGATCTACTGTAAAGAGACGGTTATTACCGCTTATAATGTCAAATTAGAAAAGGGGTATTTGAAGGTATGGGAAATCCAAATCTTATGACCGATTGCATAATATGGTCCAGCTTCAAAAATCGGAACAAGTTCAAGTGAGTATGTGAGGCTATAATTGGTTGCATACTTAATGCCATTCTCAGTTGCAAAGGTTTTGTTAATAATAGTAAAAGGGACCTTTGGAGTGTAGCCAAGGTGATATTCAATAACCGAGGTATTTAGGGGTACCATGGTCCCTGATTCAGTGACACCGGAATTATAAATCTCACTTCCGTTTACATCTACCAGAGTTGTAATATTAGAATTGATTACCTTTAAAAAAAATGATCCAAAGTAAGGTAACTTACTGGATTGGTTTGTCTTAGTGATAAGGACTGAAAACGGGTGAAGATTGCCATAAGAAAAAGTTGTGAAGTCGAAAGAATTGAGGCTAAACCCATATGTTGCACTGTCCCCATAAAGTGTAAAATTATGGAAGAACAATGTTGACACTGATCCTCCAGTATATCTACTGGAAAATGGAGAGTGTGTTTTATTGATTATCTTTTCAGAAAATGAAATACCAGTTACAGAAAGACTGGGGAGATGAGGTTCGGTTGAATTACTTACTATTGTATACCCTCCAGATGTCACTATCAGTACCATTATGATTATTGCAATTGTTCTCTTTTTCCTTAACATTCACATTCACCATTAATTAGAAAGCAAGCGTTAATTATAGTACCCCATCGTATAGAATAGCGAGTCCGAGCCGCCGTAAAGATAATTGTGATAAGGACCTCTGGATATGTCAACTGCCGAAGTATATTTTAGTATGCCAATGTATCCAGGGGAGGAATATGAACCTCCAGGAGTGACCTGGTTGGTATTATACTCGAATGGAACATGGATCACAAAAATATAGGATGCTTTAAAACTCTGATCAATTCCAAAAAACCCGCCATAATAAACGCCTAAGGTTGCGTATTGATTCGAACAGTAAGGTGCGCCTATCCTTCCACATAGCGGTGGATTTGGTGGAGTGACGCTGGCCGATGTATCATAAAAAAAAGATCCCGTCACGCCATCCTTGGTCTGCGTCCGTGTAATAGAATTTCCAGTTCCCGGGATTAACCCCAAAGTACCTATTATTACACTTAAAGCTGCCAATCCATCAAGACCTGGTAAAGCCGCAGCAACCCCCAAGGCGAGAGAAAGCACATCCAACATAGTCGAAGGACTAGCAGGCTTGTTATTCGTATAGTTTTGGAAATAAGAGCCTATGGGAATGTTGGGATCCTTTTGGAAATTTGGACTAGAAGTAAGACTGCCTCCTCCTCCGACCAAAACAACAGATTGATTAACACTATGAACGGTGTATTCTGAATTTGAGGGTACAAATACCGTTGCAAGACCTGTATCCATATCATTGCCATAAGCTACACCCCTTGCATGCATATAGACACTGTTAACTATGGTACCCACAGATGATCCGTTGGAACTATATACTTTAATGCTAGATAGTGGTGAATTGTAATATGAATAAATGGTTTTAGTTGAAGAAACACTTCCACTGCCATAATTATTGCTGGCATATACTCTAACCTGTGACCAGTCGTATTTTGATCCCCCCACACCATTGTCAATCCAAATTAAATTTGCGGGACTCGTTGAGCTCCCGACATAGACAGATGTTATGATGTGCCACGTACTACTAGATTCATTATAAGCTTGCAAATATAGTACCACCCCACCGGATCCAACGTTGTTTACATTTGCAGATACCGTGATCGATTTTCCGGGAAGAACCATGTTCGTAGATAAACCATCTATAGTAGATAGACCGGGGGGATTACCACCTCCTCCAGATCCTCCTCCTCCTCCACCTCCGCCACTGCATGCACAGTGTACTATTATTTCGGGTTTTATTACAGGATCAATGGAGTATGTCTCATTTCCCATGAGCGTTACAGGACCAAAGGGAAGGTTTACTGAACTTGAAACAGTATCTGTAGCGACAGATCCGACATGGAATATGGACATCTCGTTCTGCCAGTTCACATTCACATGACCCATGTTGATGGACCAGTCTCCTGAGGGTATCATTGCATACCCTGTTCCGGGAAGTGCTGATCCACTGGTTATTGATCCAGTCTGGGGATCATTTCCGTTCATGGAGAATGTTGAGTGATGGTTCCCTGATTTCAGGTGGAACATGATCTCATAGGTCTCATTTACCTTCATGAGATTCTTCACTGCAATGCTTGCATCCATTGCAGTGCCAAAGGAGAATATCTCTGCCAGGCTTATGTATGAATTGTTTTCTCTCAGTATGGCAGAGTTCTGGTACTTTGAATCTATTCTTCCATATGATATGTTTGTGAGATGCATCTTTTTAAGATGTGCATTGTTGATCATGTAGACTGTCCATGAGACATGATAGGAATGATCTCCCATTGTTATCACAGCATGATCGGATGAGAAAGCCACCTTCTAATCACCGAACACATATGTCACGTGCTGTGATTGTGGAGTCATTGCAAATGACACGCCAGGGACAAGCATGATGAGGGCAAGAACAAT
>JAKBSB010000035.1 GCA_021845155.1 Thermoplasmata archaeon | reverse complement strand
AAACAGAACATGTAGGGAGGGGCACTCCCGAAGTTACGCCCGTGGAGATCGGATCAATACCTGAAAGGGCAAATCCGGTCGTTGAAACGGGAAGCCCACGTTCTTCAGACGTGGGAGGATGTCACGAATGCATCAGAAAGTCCAAGCAACCTTCCAGTGACGGCGATTGTTCCTGATATAACTGCAACCAGCAACCCTTCGACATGATTTACCTTGGGCACAAGGAGGCCGAGAAACAGTGCCGGCAAAGCAAGTGCAAACGCTCTTATCAGGTCAGATGGGACAATCTTCAGGAGAAACGTGCCGAGCAGTGTCCCAACCACCCATAAAATGTAGGCGTATACAAATATTGACTGCATCCCTCTTTTCCCCAAACCAGGATGAGACACTGATATGGCGTAGGTCTCGTCAGTGAGCAGAGGACTGAGGGAAATAATGTCGGTGAACTCCAGTTCAGGTCTCTGATTCTGTATATGAGGTCCGTAAAATGTATGCCTGAGATTCAGTAAAAAAGCAGTTAAAACAAGGGAAAATGGGTCTATTCCTATGGTCCAGTAACCAAGAAAAGCAGACTGAACAGCACCAGAATAAACAAATATTGAAAGAGCTGCTGTGAAATAGTACGGAACACCCAGAGATTCAGCAAGGGCACCAAATGCTATTCCTGCAGAAAGATATCCCATTGTAACGGCTGCATAACTGTCGTGCATGGAAACGATATTCAAACCGGAAAACTTCCCTTCACTCATTCAATCCATAACCTGGAAAAAAGGTTCATCAATTATTTATGGGGTAGCATTATTTCCTTATAAGTGTAAGCAGAGAATATCCCTTCATTACATCTGACTCCACTGAATCAGAAATTCTGAAAAGTTCCTCAATCTGATTCCTTCTCTTTTCAACAAATATATCTCCATAAAGAAATATTCCGTCGTTCTCAAGTACTCTGTGTATTTCACTGATTCCACTTTGAAAGTCATTGCCGAGGTTATGATAGACAAGACTTGATGCCGCAATTCCAAAATAACAGTCATCATAAGGTATCTTTCTCAGATCCGATCTTACAACTGTCACATTCTCACTCATGCCAAGGTGTCGAAAATTTTGAAAGGTTCGCTCCATGGAGTTGTCCTGAAGGCTTGAATCCGTAAAAATGTCGATAGCGTATATATGTGCATCCCGGAATTCACTGTAAATCAGGTAAGATATGAAACCAAGACCACAGCCTGCATCCAGGGCCCTGATTGATATTCCATCAGGCAGTTTACCTCTTATATTCTCAATGGCTTTGCTGAACATGGAAGAGATTTCTCTCCTCATTTTTTCAGATTCTTCCCTGCTGGAATGATGATAAACGCCGAAGTCCACCGTTACCTTCATTCCTGTTTATATAAATTGAAAACTTAACTGTTTTCATGATTATTTCTTCAGAAATGATATCTCCGCGCCTCCGTAGATAAGACTAGGGATTATTTACTAATAAACTAACTATTTATACAGAAGATGTATTTTGTAGATGATTGTTATGGAAGAACTGAAAAGGGACCTTCTGAATCCATTCCCGTGGTATAAGGTAATGAGGTCATCAAAACCAGTATTCAGGGATACTGATTCCGGACTCTGGAATGTTTTCAGGTATTACGATGTAAAACGAGTTCTGGGAAATTTCAATGAATTCTCTTCACAGTTTGGAAAGGCTTTCAACCCGGCAGGGGGACCTATTTCGGAAAGTATAATCAACCTTGATCCACCAAGACACACAAAACTCAGGAACATAGTGTCCAGAGCATTCACACCTAGGGCGGTGGAAAAAATGGAACCTGTCATAAGGGACATATGTGAGAACCTTCTCTCAAAACACCAAGGTGGCAGATTTGACATTGTTAAGGAGTTCACGTCACCTTTACCTGTAACTGTTATTGCAACCATGCTCGGGATACCCATAAGTGATATGGACAAGTTCAAGAAATGGTCAGATAATGTAGTTGGTGGATCACAAAGAGATTTCGCTGAGTTTCCATCTATGATGAAAGAGATGGTTGAATATTTCAGGAGAATGATCGCCCAGCGCAAAAGTGATCCAAAAGATGACCTGATAACGGCAATAATCAACGCGGAGGTGGATGGTGAAAATCTCACCGAACTGGAGAGCCTGGGTTTCTTCATACTGCTCCTTGTGGCTGGAAATGAGACTACTACAAATCTGATCTCCAACAGCCTGCTGTGCATTGATGAAAATCATGAAACATTCAATGAGTTAAAATCATCACCTGAACTGATACCTCAGGCAATCGAGGAAGTTTTGAGATTTAGAAGCCCTGTTCAGTCAATTTACAGGGTAGCAAAGAAAGATACCTTGATAAATGGGACAATGGTCCCGGCAGGGAGCATTATTGTTCCATGGATTGGTTCTGCCAACAGGGATGAATCCATATTTTCCAATGCAGATCAGTTCGACATACACCGCAAAGAAAACAGGCACATCGCTTTTGGAGAGGGAATACACTACTGCCTCGGTGCCCCACTTGCAAGGCTTGAAAGCAAAGTTGCACTGGAAATGCTGTTAAAGGAATATGATTCCATAAAGGTTGATAGGAGTATCCCCATGATTCCACAGAATAGCACAATAGTCTATGGGTTGAGGGAACTCACAGTGAAAGTTTCCTGAATTTTTTACAACAGGGAATCGGGTTCAGTCCTTCAAACCGGAGCTATCCCGTATCTCCTTAAGTGCTTTCCTGTCCCTGCAGTAGAGATAGGGTGCAAGATCCAGGCTAACGGGGGTTTTTCCAAGTTTGTGACTGTAAACATTCCTGAGGTTCATGTCGACTTCCGCGCAGTATTCCTTCCATGTGACACCTTCATGTTCCACATATTTCTTTTCAATCCCGGTTGCAATCTCATGAGCATAAGGGTACTCATAAGCATCATCTGAAAGCCATTTTTCCGGCAATTCATGATGCAGTCCTATGCTTTTTCTTGAATCTATGACCTTACTGCCAAACTTAAGCAAAATCGGAAAATGTTCGTCTAGGTAGATTGTTTTTCCATCCAGTGAATAACCCCCAGTATACTTTATGTCAAAATCAGTACTCACTCTCACGTCCTCGGCTTCCCTGTGTTCTATTACTAATCCAATATTATTTCCATTATGGTAGGCTCTTCGTTCCTGAACGCTTATAATATCACCTTTTTCCAGATTGGTATCAGATTCAACTTTCACATAGGCGGGTTCAAGAAAGCTTATGGCAGTCAGGATAAATTTTCCACCCTTACCTTTATTCTCCCTTATATGCTCCAGCACTTCAAACTCCTTCATGATCACATAACGATTACCACCATATAAGCGTGAGTTGATGGTTAATGGGTTACATGGGAAAATAACAGATCATCCCACCGGACCAGAAAACCTTAAGGGATTGTAAAAATATCTAAATGATATTATGAGAAATGATTTTGGAAAGTTATTCCTGAGCAGGGGAGTTAATTATTACACAGAAGATGTGCCACTTTCATACGTTATTGATTTTCTCGGTTTTACCGGAGATAAGGATATGAAAGAACTTGGAAGTTTTGTCTCCGAACATCTTATTGAATCAGCTGACTTTATAGATCACTGGGCAAAACCAAGGCTGTACACATGGGGCATAGAGGGGAAGAGAATCGATTATGTCAGAATTTCTCCAGATCATGAGTACATGATATCAAAGCTTCAGAAGCTTGGATCTGTGAGAAAAAGTGCGTCAGGAGAACATCCGTGGATGTATCACTTCATCTCCGGTTACCTTATTTCAGATTCTGGTATATTCTGCACACTTACGCTTACTGCACAGACAGCTTATGCCATTGGAAAATATGGTGATCGTTCCATCAGGGAAAAATACTTTTCAAAGTACATTTCCCACGACAACCCATGGCTTGGAGCAACTTTTTACAGTGAGACACAGGGTGGAAGTGATCTTGGCGCAAATAATACAACCGCCGAAGAGAAAGAGACAGGGTGGATCATCAATGGGGCAGACAAATATTTTGCCAGTGACGCGGGATTGGCGGATGGAGCAATTGTAACCGCAAAGTTCAGACCCGGTTACGGAGTGAAAAACATAGCCCTGTTTTTTGTACCGGCATTTAAGGATGATGGATCAATGAACTATTCCATCAGGAGGCTTAAAGAAAAACTTGGAACCATCGCAGTCCCCACAGGGGAGGTCGAGTTCCATGATTCAACTGGCTATCTTCTGGGAGATTCCAGAAAGGGGATATATTATGGAATGGAGGTCCTTACAATATCCCGCCTGGATGATGCAATAGCCGCCGTGGGAATTGCCAGGAAATCATTATGGGAGGCCTACATTTATGCGAATAGAAGATCAACATTCGGTAAGAAAATAATTGATCACCCTCTTCTTCTGAGGGACTTCCTGGAAATGGAATCAGAACTCGAGGCGTCACTTTATCTGTCCCTTTACGCCGCATCCAGATTCTCAACTTCGTGTTCAGATGTTCCACCCTACACTGATGATTACCATTATGCGAGACTCCTTTCCCACATCTCCAAAAACATGGCCTCATCAACATCTTCAGAAATCACAAGGTATTCAATGGAGATATTCGGTGGAAATGGGTTCCTTGAAGAATTTCCTGTGGCAAAGTTTCACAGGGATGCACTTGTCACATCGATCTGGGAAGGAACCAGCAATATCCAGGCTCTTGACATGATTGAGGTTATGAAGAGAAAGAATGCACATTCATTGCTGTTTGATGATCTTAGCCAGATGATCGGCAAAATGAATAATAAAACAGTTCAGGATAGTCTGGGCAGTTTACTTGAAAAAACAAGAAAGAATATCGGAGAAATCATTGGTTCTGAAAACGTGGAGGTTCAGGCAAAGGAGATTCTAAAGATCCTGGGAACTCTGATCTCTGCAGTCCTCATGTATGCCGTTACTTTTTCAGCTTCTTCGGGAAACGACACTTCCAGGTTCAATCTCCCTGATCTGTATCTGTACAGGCATTTTTCAATTGAGATAAGACCATCTTTGGAACTGATCACAGATAAAAAGCCACTTGTGTGGATGAATGCTGGGAAGATAAAGACTGATGATTAATTGGTAAAATCATATTATTTTCGGTGATATGAAAATAAATTTATCTGATTCAATTTTATTCCGCATTTGGCAGTCACATAAAATTTAACAACCTGATTGAAATGTATTAACATGTCATTTCTTGATTATTTCATAACTCCTGAAGGGCTGGAAGAACTTGGCCCAGAAACAGTGGAGAAAAGGTCTTCGGAGGACGGGACAGTAATTGTGGACGTCAGAACAGACAATGAATACAGTAAGGGACATATCAGTAATTCAAAGCATATTCCCATGGGGAGTGTAAAAGATCATTTGAAACAACTTCCCAGTGATCAAAAATATATCCTCATTTGTGCAACAGGTCACAGAAGCAGGGCAGCCGGTGCAATATTCTTGAAGAATGGTTATAAGAATGTAGCACATCTGAAAGGAGGAATGGGTTCATGGAAGAAGTCGGGAAGGAAGATAGAGATATAATATTTTCAGGGTCAGATCAAAATACTTCTTTTCATGAACATGCGGCTTAAAGCAGTTCTTCTCATCCAGCATGATTCCCCAACCAACATCTTGCAATTGTCTTTAACCAAATTTTTCCTGCCTAAGGCACTGCACTGTGTGGAGTTTGTTCCACCATGAGATCTGGCTTCAAGATTGAATAATCGCTAAAGGTGGTGATTCCACCACGTCTCTGTACGAGGTATCGTTTGGAAATACGGCGAAGAGGTCTGTATTATTGAACCGATATTCCCACTGCATGGAAAGTATAAGTTTGAAAGCATCTGCATTGACAGGATGGAATTTTACAGGTTTCTTTCCCGAACTTCAGTAGACTGTAACACCTGAATCCACTGACTTTTGGCTCTTCTTTAATCTTCTTGAAATTGTTATTTACTTTGGTCAACCGGTACCTTGTATTTCATGGCTCAGAGCATTAAATCGCAATATTATGCAGTCTTCAACCTAATACAATCTCAAATTAACAAAAGTTATATAGTGTTAGATAATATCACGCACTATGAACGGAGACAAAAGTGATTTATTTTATGAGGGATGCTACGTCAGGGTTACTGGAAAAGGTGCGGGAAGACATCCTGCGAAATACAATGGATCTTGTCCGGTTATTCAGGGAGAGAGAATCGCTTTCCAGGATAATTGCCGATATTAAGACAAGGGAAAATGTAGAAATCAGGGACAGACGCAGAGAGGAGGCTGTTCTTAATTCGCTTGGAGATCTTAACCCAAGACAGAAAGCGATCATCAATATGATTTTCGAGTTCACAATAGCCTGCGAAAATCCCATAAGCGAAGTACCTTTTGGAGATTTACCTGGGAGAAGTCTTGAGATCAGAGGGGAAAAGTCCTTACTGGAATACGTCGCATCTGCAATGGTGAGCAGGCCAGGATCAGAGATATATTCATCAGGGGATCTCGATCCAGTATTTGTCGTTGGCGCAATAAGGAGTGGTGCACACATAATTAACGGCCACTGCGTTTCTCCTGATCTGAAGCTTGGTCATTCCGACAACCAGGAGGAGTATCATATTTCAATACTTGAAAATGGTATCATGAAGGTAAATCCTGCGATTCTACACGTTGATTCTTCATTTTCAAAGGTTCAGGTTGATTGAGATGGATATATTCATTCTGGGTAACAGGGGGAGGATGGGTGTATTTCTTACCAGTCTCTTCAGAAAAAAAGGGTTCAGTGTAAGTGGTTCGGACATATCTGACGGGAAGGGGGAAAGCATGGGTACTGAAATGAGGAATTCCGAGGTGCTCATACTGGCAGTTCCGCAGGATCAGGCTCTTAAATTCATCAGGGAACATGACGGCTTTACAAACATTGTTGAAATTGGCTCAGTCAAATCAATATTCAGAGAATTTACTGGAAAGATAGTCAGCATACATCCACTGTTTGGTCCACTGTCGGAGGACAGGGAGATAAAAAGACGCATCATATTCATCGATGATATTTCGCCGGCGGGGAAAGAGAGCCTGGTCATGAGATTATTCGGAGACGTTGATCTGGTGAAGATGACCGCGGACAGGCATGACAGGATCATGGCTGATGTTCTCGTTGCACCTTATATTATTTCACTTATCAGTTCAAGAATCAATCCAGGCAGGGAGTTCATGACCAGATCGTCAATGTTACTGAACTGTATCACGGACATTTCCCAAAAGGAAAGCCCCGAGGTTCTGAGAAAGACAATACTCCTGAATCCATACTCCACGTCAAAATTCAGGGAAATCCAACTTGGAATAAACGAACTGGCGGGTGAGCTCCTATGATACTGATCCCTGAAAACACTGCATATCTGGAAACGCTGAAAGATTCTGTTTCCGACTCAAGTGACTCTTATCGCGTTGTGAATCTTTACGGAAAAAGCATCATCATCACTCCTGAAAATTCAAACCTGTCATTCAGTGTTGACGGTAAACATGTAATCCAGGTAAAATCTGGACTTTACTCAAGAGATGCCAAGAGTGATAATACGGAGGTGGAAATTGGCAATGTCAGAATAGGAAGAAAAAAACTGGTAATTGCGGCGGGACCATGTGCAGTTGAAAGCCGGGATCAGATGTTGGAGATAGCAGAAGAGGTCAAGAAACTGGGTGCAGACATGATAAGGGGTGGAGCGTTCAAACCGAGAACAAGTCCATACAGTTTTCAGGGCCTGGGAAAAGAGGGGATAGGTATCCTGTCCGAGGCAAAGGAGGCAACAGGCATGCCGATTGTTTCCGAGATTATGGATATTTCAGATTACCCGTATTTTCAGGACACCATTGACATGCTCCAGATAGGATCAAGAAATTCACAGAATTTTTCAATGCTCAAATTCATAGGGGAGAAAGGTAAGCCGGTTCTACTAAAAAATGGCATGGGAAATTCAACTGATGAATGGCTGAGTTCTTCAGAATATCTTCTATCGGCCGGAAACGGAAACGTTGTATTATGCTACAGGGGAACAAGAGGCTTTGAAAAACGCACAAGGTTCATGATGGATACGGGTTCCATAACAGTGGTAAAATCACTCAGCCACCTTCCGGTGTGTGCTGATCCAAGCCATCCGTCCGGCAACAGGGATTATGTCGAATCGCTGGCATTGGCTGCTGTAGCGGCAGGGGCAGACATGCTCGAAATAGAGGTTCACAACAACCCCGAAAAGGCGCTTTCGGATCGAGATCAGCAGATCTCGTTTGAGACATTTGGAAGAATCGCAAAAAGTGCAAGAAAGATAAGAAATCTAATTACCGGGGATATCTGATGTTCCGGTAGAGTATTTCACCCTATTTTTAAATCCTCCCCAACAACTAAGTTTCTTGCAAACGGCCCGGAATAACATTCCTAATCAGTGAAAGGCCTGGATAATCTGAGTGTGGACGAGTTTGCATGAAAGCGGAAAACACATATGAACAGTGAAGACCATCATGAAAGATGAGGACCTCAGAACTTCTGACGCTTTAGCTGAAGTGAGTATGTCAGTATGTAGATAATGGGAAGAATGTAGAAACCAAGAACCATAGTTATGTCCGCTTCACTCAATGGAACTGTGCTTCCGAATCTGGACAGTGCGGCAATATGTGCAGGATTGGTTGAAATAGCTATAGCCACAAACCCAAGAATAAAACCTGTGAGTTCTGCCTTATTGTTTCCGTTCAGAACAAAATAGCCAACGAGAACTATCACCACTACTGACGCATAGGTTGCAATGGTAAGCGTCAAGGGGACCAGTCCGTAAGTTCTAAGTATGTACCCGCCTGTTACAATTACGATCGCATCAATAAAGAGCAGTGTGGAAAGAAATCTGCTTCTGTTCAATCTTTTTAGATATCGCTATAAAATTTAAACATTTGCAGGGGGTATTATCTTTTTTGCAGGAGAATATATAAGCTTGAATCCTCTTGTATTACCATTCCGGTCTTGATTTGTAAACCGACAGGTTGAATTGAAAATGATTGAACATCATACAGTCTCATACCAGCCTTTGTATGCCAGAGGGTAGACTCATAGTGAAGGACAGAGTGCCTTCAGACCGATGTGAATTCAAGCCCATGGTATCCAGGTGGCATCTGAAGTGGGAGGCGTTTTCTCGATACGGAATGAGATGACACATGTTGATCACCATTTACGATGAAAATCAGAATTTGTAAAGGGTAGGCAGCAATTCTTCTTTTACATATTTTATAACGTTATCTTCGTGTTTTAACATTTCCTCGTATGCTTTAGATGGTTCTCTGCTCATTATGGCCTGGAAAATTGATTCATGTTCTCTGGAATCCTCCATGGATACATCTGTGGCTGTAAAAAATGTCAGTCTTACAATTTTCAGTTTCCTTCTAATTTCCTGGCTATATTTCTCCATGTATTTATTTCCGCTATTTCTGCCGATGATTTCATGGAACCTATCATCAAGGTCTGCTTTTGCGTTTGCGTAAATAGCACTCTGTGAATAGGTTGCATTTACATCTAACATGAACTTTTTAAAATCAGAAAGTTGTTCCCTGTTGATTCTAAGCGCACAGAGTCTTGCACTCTCTGCCTCTATGACTTTCCGGGCTTCGTAAAGTTCAATAAGATCTTCAGATGAGGCAATTATCACTCGATATGATCTACCCGTTTTCTCGAGAAGGCCTTCTTTGTTGAGGGCAATCAAACTCTCCCTTATTGGCGTTCGGCTAATCTTCAGCTTATTTGCTATCATTTCTTCACTTATATACTGCCCAACCCTCAATTTTCCTTGAGCTATGTTGTTATAAATATATTCATACGCACGTGAAGACAGTGTAATTTTTTGTTCCATAGCACTGATTTATTATATAAGTCTATTTAAGCTTTCACCACAATGATGTAAAGATAATTATTATAAAAATGTAAAATGTCCGACACTTTTTCAAGATTAAACTTTACAGATTACGAATTTAAGCATTGTTGTGAGTTATATGGCAAATGAATATGTTCGTTGAAGGAGCAATCAGATGCTATTAGCGTTGAAAACCATGAGATTTTTATTAATTTTATTAATGGCATATAATAATCAATAGTTCCAGGAACTCACGCAGGTTGAGATTTTCAAGGGAAACATTCCTTTATATCTTTGTCAGCAGAATACGAATTAA
>JAKBSB010000034.1 GCA_021845155.1 Thermoplasmata archaeon | reverse complement strand
TATCAGGTTACGATGTTGAGATAAAAAATGTATCAGATGATATTGCATGCATAGCTATTCAGGGTCCAATGTACGAGGAAGTACTGAAAGGATTGGGATACAGGACTGTTAAGCCTTTCACATTCTCATTTGAAAAATCGAATTATAAAAATGCAATAACAGGTGGAAATGATGTTATAATTTCCGGTACTGGATACACCGGAGAAAAAGGTGTAGAGATAATATGTCCGGCAGATGAAGCAGTTGAGATATGGAAAAAGTCACTTGATGGATTGAGGAAAGTAAACGGCAAACCATGTGGACTCGGATCCAGGGATACACTGAGAATGGAAAAGGGCATGCTTCTTTCCGGTGTTGATTTCAATAACGATAAGACACCGTATGAATGTTCAATATCATTTATTGTAAGTAACAGCAAGGAATTCATAGGAAAGAAAAGGCTCGAAGAGAGAAAATCCATTGATAATGATATATTCAGGGGATTCATTTCAGGAGACAGATCGATTCCAAGAAGCGGATTTGCAATATATTCAGGCGATAACATTACTGGAAACATCACCAGTGGTACTTTTTCTCCAATACTCCAGAAATCAATAGCCCTTGGATATATAAAAAAGGATTCATCAAAACCTGGAACTGAAGTTCTGATTGATATACGGGGTAAGAAGGTTAAAGCCATGGTCTCCAGGCCGAGAATGGTTCCATAGGAAATGGACCCCTCCCTCCCTGTTTTTATCTATTGAATATAAGTGGCAATGCACATTTTATGTGATATATTTAACATCTTTATCCTGATAAGGTAATTATGCCTGATCGAATACTGGTAGTAGGTGCCGGCATAACCGGTCTTTTTACAACATTGTATCTATCTGAAAATGGGTATGATGTCACGCTCGCTGACAGGGGAGACATATCGGGAGGAACATCCGGAAAGTTTCATGGAATGATCCACAGTGGATCAAGATACAGCACAAATGACAGGGAATCTGCAATAGAATGCATAAGAGAAAATGCCAGGATTTACGGCATGGCATCAGATTTCATAGATAATACTGGGGGATATTTCGTGGCCCTGAACGAGGATGAGGAGAAATTCGGGGACAAACTCATGGAGGGAAACAGTAAATGCGGCATTGAAACATCTGAAGTTGATCCTGAAAAATTCCTCAGGGATATTGAGCCAAGGGTCAGCAAAAATGCCAGGAGAGTATTCAGGGTCCCGGACAGGGTTGTGCACTCTTATGAAATTTCGGCTGCAGTTGCAGCTGAATCTGTTATCAAAGGCGCCAGAATTTTCACATATTCCAGCATTAAGCCAAAAGGAGACGGTTCTGTCACCATTTCTAACGGATCAAACACAATAAATGAAAATTACGATACAATAATCAATACTGCCGGACCATGGGCCGGAATAATAAGTGAAATGTTCGGTTCAGATGAATTGAAGATAATGCCAACACTGGGATACATGGTTGTCTATCCATCCAGGTTTGTCAATTCTGTAATCAACAGGATGAGACCACCATCCGACGGAGATATTTTTGTGCCTTACGGCGGTTCCACAATACTTGGAACACTGGCGATAGTTACTGATGATCCAGACAATCCACAGGTTGAAGATGACGATATCAATGACATGGTGGACGAGGGAAAACTCATGATTCCAGCTATTTCAGGAATAAAATACAGCAGGACATACTATTCATCGAGACCACTTATTGAAGATTCTACTGGAAATGCCAGGTCGACCACACGGGATTTCAAGATTATCCAGTCATCAGAGAACAGCAAACTTATATCAGTTGCAGGTGGGAAATTTTCAACCGGAAGACTCATGGGAGAGGAAATCCTGAAGACAGTATGTTCCAGGAATGGGGACTCATTCAATATTCCTGATATTGACCTGAATTCATCGTACTCAAGATTCCTTGAAAAATTCGGGTCAGGAAAATATGAAAGCATACTTAGATCCATTCAGGGAAGGACTGGCACAATAGATCAGGAGAGAATACTGCCATCTGTTTCAGCTGTCATAAGTTCAATAATCGGTGATATCTCATGGAAGGCATGACAAATCGGTCAAATTTTTTTGAAATCATAGGGCACAGGGGTCTCCCATCAACTCATATGGAAAACACAACAGGTTCATTCAGTGATGCCTTCAGCAATGGATCAGATGCAATCGAGCTTGATGTTCATCTCACAAGTGATAATGTCCCGGTGGTATTCCATGATTTCAATCTTTCCAGGCTGGCTGGAATAGACCGTAATATTGGTTCTATGGATTATGGTGATATCAGGAAAATTATCCTGAAAAACTCAGTGGACAGGATTCCTGAACTGTCAGAGGTCCTTAGAAAATTTCCAGATAATAATATATATATTGAGATGAAAACAATAACTGATGAAGGATCGCTGTGTTACAGCGATCTTCCAGAAATAGTGAATAAAGAGCTGAAAGAGAATCCGGCAAACAGTGGCAGGAGAACGGTTATTTCATTTGACCCTCTTTCTCTTTCCGATTTCCGATCGATCAACAGCGAAGTTCCAATAGCCATGGATATATCAGAAGATTACACAAAATGGATGACCATGGACGATCTCAGGGAACTGATCGCTGACATCGGACTGAATTCAATTCTTCCTGAACTGTCAGTCCTTGGAGACTTCACCAAAAATAAGGAATTTCTGGGAAATCCAGGCATAGTTCCATGGACTGTGAACCAGTTCCAGGATATTCTGCCATTTATGGAAAAGATAGATGGAGTCATAACGGACAGATGTGATGTCATGAGGAAAGATTATGACGCTTTCCGGAACAAAAAATGAGGATATATGGAAAAAACCGTACTGTCAGTAGATGTTGGAACAACCAGGGTGAAAGCATCCATATGGACTGGTGAAGGGAATATCGTTGCGTCCTCATCTTCAGGCCTCGGCAAGATACATCATAACGGTTCCATGGTCAAACAGGACCCCTTTGAAATATGGGACAGAATCCTGGGTACTGCATCAGAAACAATAAACATCACGGGAAATGGTCCTGAAAGTGTTATTGGAATAGGCATAACCAACCAGAGGGAGAGTGTTCTTGCATGGGATTCAGAAACCATGAAACCCATTTCAGCAATAATATCATGGCAGGACAGGAGGACATCCAGGGAGACTTCCGCCATAAGGGAAAATTATGGCAGGGACGTCGAGGACAGGTCAGGGCTGGTTGTTGATCCATACTTCAGTGCAACGAAAATAAAATGGATTCTGGATCACATCGAAGAAGCCCGTTTCCTGCATAGAAAGGGGAGGCTGAGGATAGGCACCCTGGATTCATGGATAGTCAGCAAATTTACAGAAGGGAAGAGTTATTTCACGGACCATACAAATGCCTCCAGGACCATGATAATGAATCTCAGGAAAGGATCATGGGATGGGGAACTTCTCTCCATCTTTTCCATACCGGAAGAAATACTCCCGGAGATCAGGCCATCCTCGTCAAACTATGGGCAGATTACAGTGGATTGTCCACTTCAAGGGAAAGATATTATTTCTGTTGCAGGAGACCAGCAGTCCTCCTTGATAGGAATGGGAAGAATCCGTACGGGCGAAACGAAGGTTACCATTGGCACAGGGACATTCATGATCTCAAGCTCAGGAAAAGATATCAGGAGGCGGAAAGGTCTTCTGAGCACATACCTTTATTCTGATGAAAGCGGATACAAAAATTATGCCATTGAAGGGAGTTCTTTCTTCTCCGGGTCCCTTCTTGAATATCTGAAAAGCAATATATTTGGCAACCTTGATATTGAAACTGTTGATCCTTACCCCAGAACCTCATCTCCAGGCAGAAATGTGTACTTCGTACCGGCACTTTCCGGCCTGGGATCACCATTCTGGGATCCCGGTGCAACCGGCACTATTATCGGCATAGGCCCTGACACGGACTGGAAGGACATTTCAGCATCCGCACTTCAATCCATAGCTTTCAGGATAAATGACATGATATGCGCCATGGAAGCCGGTGATATCAAAGGGGAAATCTGGATGGACGGAGGAGTCTCAAAGAACCTGGGACTGATGCAGTTCATAAGTGACATAACGAGGCTGAAATTAATGCGTGCACCTGATCCGGACCACGTGACAGGCAGAGGTGCAGCAAATCTTGCTTTCAGGACCATTGACGGACATGACCTGACCCAATGGGCCATGGAAAGACCGGCCGGAAGCTTCAGTCCCGTCTTACCTGCGGATAGTGCCAGGAACCTTTACTCCGGCTGGTTAAGGGCACTGGAAAGATCAGGGAAATGGAACCAGGATTCCTGATTTGAGAAGGATCAATCCCAGGTTTCTGCCATATTATTGACATTCAAAACTTCAATACAAAACAGATTTATCTCCAGTTCCAATATTCCGCCATGGAAAATACCAATTTCGAGGGAACTTTTACTGTGGGAATTTCTGCAGAACAGTGCCTCTCAATGTTCAGCGATCCAATGAGCCTTTCAAAATGCATATGGGGCCTTGAATCCATTGAAAAAGACGGTGACGACTTTTCGTGCCGTGTGAGATTCGATGTTTCTGAAGCTGAGGTGAGCTACCTCTCCACCATTTCCGGGAAACTCAGGATACACTACGCTGTTGAAGGAAACTCGCTCAATCTCCAGGGGCAGGGGAGAGTGGCTGGTTCAAAGCTGACATTCACATTGAATCTTAAGGTGGTTGAGAAATCCGGAATTACTGAAATATCATGGAACGGTAGTTTTGACTTCGGCCTTCTTATAAGATCCATGGGAAAGGACAAGATAGAGAAAGTCTCAAAATCGAACATCGACAAAACCATCTCCTGTATCCAGGGAAAAATGAACCCGGATGTCAAGAACTAATTTTCACTTATTGATTTCTCTATGGACGATAGGATTTTGGTGAACTCTTCCAGATCGGATGGACTGAGTCTCCTGAGTGCAATATCAATAAGCCTGTTGTAGACAACAATTCCATTTTTCAATATTTCTGAACCGGATTCTGTAATTGAAACTTTCACGATTCTTCTGTCGGTTGTGCTCCTTGCCTTTGTAACATATCCCTTTTCCTCAAGTTCATCAACAAGGCCTGTTATCCACGGGCCGGTTACGTCATTCTGGGATGCAAGGCTGTTCATTGTGCTCTCCCTGTCCTGGGAAATGGAGTAAAGGACCCTTATTTCCATGGGTTTAACACCAAGTTTCTCCAGTTCCAGCTCAAGTTTTTTCTTTCCGTTATGAAAGACCCTGGAGAGGAGATGCCATATCTCCATGGAACCAATCTGGGGATCACTTTCTATTTCCTTCACCGCCTTCATAAACATTCTTCAAATCTTTTCCCGTATCCATATCTTTTAGATCATTTGTTTGTTTATTAATAATACGATCATTATCTGCAGTTCCAGAATATGAAATGCCGGATGTTTTTGACCCGGTTGAATCAGGTACGGATTGAAGTGGTGGGCTTATTCCACTCTCCTCCTCCATAATCAGGGTCGATTCGGCTGTCTCCTCATGTATGTATCTCTTTCCCCTGAGTGCTGAAAGAAGCGCTGCAACCAGGAATATGCCTGCACCTGCATAGAATGACATCCTCAGGGACCCCATGAATGCAGGAGCCAGTGCCAGGGGAAACCAGTGAATGCCTGATATGGTTGCCATGGCAGATCCGCTGATCAGTGATGAAAAACTCGCAGGGAGGCTGGCAAGTATTGTAGTGACAGGATTATAACCCAGGAATGCGGAAAAGAGGGCAGAAGTTGGAGGAATGTTCGTGAATACGGGGATAAGCTGCGGCGCTCCTGCAGTGGCGAGTGCTGTGGTAAAAGAACCTGGAAGAAGCCTTGTGAGGAATATGAGGACTATGCTGAAAAATATGCCCATGCTGGCAGTCTGGCCCGTATTCTGCAGTGTCATCCTCATACCGGAGGCTACGCCTCTCTGCTGCGGTGAAACGGAGTTCATGATTGCTGTTATGTTTGGCGCTGCAAACATGCCCATTCCAAAGCCCATCATGAAAAGCATCAGTGCAAATGGAATATAGGTGAAATCATATGAAAGAGTTGAAAGGAGAATGAATGCAACTGCACTTATGGTCATTCCAAGGGAGCCCAGGAACCTTGCCCCCATCCTGTCGGAAAGTGCACCACTAATTGGTCCCATGAGAACGAATCCTGCCATCATGGGTATGGTGTATATGCCTGCCCAGAAGGGGACGCTGCTGTATGAATACCCATGCAGGGGGAGCCATATTCCCTGAAGTAGAATTATGATCATGAACATGACTCCTCCCATTCCCATTGACTGGAGCATTCCCGCAAAACTGCCGGTTGCAAATGCCCTGTTCCTGAACAGTTTCAAGTTGAACATGGGCTGTTCAACAACCCTCTCTATGAATACGAAGAGTATGAGTATGAAAACACCGCTCAGCATTGCGGATATAACCCATGGATCCCCCCAACCCATTGAAGACGTACCATAGGGCATTAGGCCATATGTTACTCCAAGAAGTATAAGGGTAAGACCACCTGCAAATGCCACATTCCCGACCACATCAATCTTCTGGTCCTTATGCCTGACTGAATAGTCCTTGAGCTTTAGAAGTGACCAGATGGTCCCGAATGCTCCCACAGGTACACTGACCAGGAAGACATAACGCCAGTCAATTGCTGCAAGTATGCCTCCAAGTATCAGTCCAAGGAGTGATCCTGCAAGTGCTGCCATGGAATTTATTCCCATGGCTTTACCCCTTTCATTTGGCGGGAAACTGTCAGTTAGTATGGCTGCAGAGTTGGCGAACAGGAATGAACCTCCAACTGCCTGTACCATCCTGAAGAGTATCAACTCCATTGCTCCAAGATCACCGGTGTTCGGTGTCAGATAAAGTAATATGGACCCAGCTGTAAAAATGACAAAACCAAGATTGAAAAGCCTGACCCTGCCGTAAATATCTGAAAGCCTTCCTATAGAAACGAGCATTACCGCAGTAACGATCATGTAACCCATCAGTATCCAGAGAAGATATTCGAAGGATCCAGGATTGAAAGGATCTATCTTCAGTCCATTGAATATTGCGGGAAGCGAGATCAGGATAATGGTTCCGTTAATAGATGCCATCAATACTCCAAGCGTCGTGTTGGAGAGTGCAACCCATTTGTATTTTACCATTTTATCAGGGGCCAGATCGCAGTTCTGTATAAATACTTAATTGGTTACTTATTAATAACTATTTTATATGGGTCTGCAATAACTGCAAGATAAAATGATATCCGGTAAATTATCGGTTTTATTCGCAGTCATTATTCTGGTCGCTTTTGGAACCATGGCATATGTAACCATCGAGAAATCATCATCGGACGCCAACCTTAGCGGGGCATCCCTTGGCGGTTATATCAAAGTTGTCAATGATACAAGCCCTGTCTACTACATTACCAATGGAACCACTGAACTCAAAATAAATTTCACGCTTCAGTCCAATTCGCCCACAGTCTATGTTTATGACATATCTCCATTGAGCAACAACACAAGCAGCCCCCTAAATGCCCTTAACATAACAGAATTCAACACATCCCTGTTCCCGTATAACTACATGAAGATAACCAATGCGACCAATTCAACAACAACGGTAACAATCAACCTGTTTTTGAACAGCACGGTTGTATCAAAGATGGAATCTACCACAAATCCCCGGGATCCTGTGGTATATATAGTAAAGATTGTCCTGATCAATGGAAAAGATGCTGCATCCGGATTTGGTTTCGGTTTGATAAAACTCCCTTATGAGCAATGATTCCTTAATTTTACTATTTAAGAAATACTTCTTTTATTCCAGAAACTAAAAAGATATATACAATATATATGCATATGTAAGATATTGTGATAATATATTTGAAACCAGATCAAATCTATTGAACGAAATGAGTACAGAAAAAAATGGAGATTTGATTAGCTCTGTAGACAACGTGGGGTTGAGCAGGTTTCATTATAAAACCTGGATCATATCCGGACTTGGGTTTTTCACCGATGCATACGACCTGTTTATCATAGGAGTTGTAACCAGTTTGCTGGTATTATCAGGTTGGAATTCCCTTTCGACCATACAGACATCGCTCCTGGATTCAACAGCACTTTTATCTGCTGTTCTGGGTGCGTTATTGTTTGGAAGACTTCTCGATAAACTTGGCAGGAAGGCAATTTACGGCCTTGAACTTGTTTTGCTGGTAGCCGGAGCACTTGGAAGTGCATTTCTAACGCCTGTTAATGGAGTTTATATTTTGATAGCGTGGAGATTTCTTCTGGGTATAGGTATAGGGGGAGATTATGCAACCAGCTCAACAATAATGGCTGAGTATTCAAACACAAGGAACAGGGGAAAACTTATTGGAATGGTATTTTCAATGCAGTCACTGGGACTTCTGGCAGGGCCTCTTATATCGCTCGGGCTTATATATTCTGGAATCAGCCTGGGTATTATCTGGAAACTGCTTCTGGCATTCGGTGCAATACCGGCACTACTTGTTATATACTCAAGAAGGAAAATGCCGGAAACACCCAGATACTCACTCAGCGTGAAAGGAGATGCTTCCAAAGCTCAGAAAGACTGGAAAAGCTATACAGGAATAACAGCAGATGTCTCAACAGACAACAAGGTTGTAAAACAGTCATGGACCAGCATAATAACCCAGAAAAAATTCCTGCTTACACTACTGGGCACCGCGGGAAGCTGGTTCCTGATGGACTGGGCGCTTTATGGTAACTCCATCATGTCCAGCCAGATGCTTTCTGTTCTTGTGCCTTCATCCATAGTTGGACTGCATCACCTCATAAGAACAACCACATACTCAGCAATGATCTTTGGATTTGCAGCACTTCCAGGATACTGGATAGCTACATTCACAATAGACAGGATTGGCAGGAAAACCATACAGGTCATAGGTTTCACAGCAATGGCAGTAAGCTTCGCAGTGCTGGGCATATTCCACCAGCTGCTTTCCTCAACCTACGTAGTGGAGTTTCTGTTAGTATACGGTCTTAGTTACTTCTTCATAGAGTTCGGACCTAATGTTACAACATTTATCTATCCGCCGGAAGTCTTTCCGACCAAGATAAGGGGTATAGGATCGGGGGCATCAGCTGCAGGTGGAAAAACCGGTGCATTTATTGGAACATTCCTTAACGTTATAATACTTGGTTCATCAATAGGCGAATCAGGACTGTTCCTGATACTTGCCGGGTTGTCTGCCCTGGGGCTTGTGCTTACAGTACTCCTTCTTCCTGAACCCAGAAGGATCGATCTGGAAAAGATATCTGGGGAGAATGATCTGTTGTCCAATGAACTTGTAGCAAAAACAGCCGGTAAATCTGGACTGAAAGAATAAGCAATCAATATTTTAAAAATTTTTAATCATTTTTAACATCTTTTAACATTTCTGAGCGATGAATCCCACACCCTGCAGGGTGAGAGGAGGTCACAGGCTCAGCTGACATTTTAAAAAACGCCATGTAAAGTCCACCTGAATCTCGATTGTCGGGATCAACTTCCCAAATTTTAAATATGTTAGTATAATACTAACGGAATTACTATTACATTAAGGAGACATTATAATGGATAACACTCAGAAAAACACGAGACTCAAGAGATCCCAGGTAGGAACGTGGGGTGCAATTGCGGAGGAAATCTCTGCCATGGCGCCCGCATGCGATACTGTTGCATTCATGACATCTGCGGCTGCCTTCGCTTTTTTCCTTACGCCACTTGCATTCCTCATTGCAACACTTACAATGTTTCTGGAAGTAAATACGCTTTACCATCTGTCAAGGAGGCATGCCAGTGCAGGTGGATACTACGGTTACATAGGAACAGCATTCGGCCCCACTCCTGCAATAACATCAGGTCTTCTGTATGTTATGTACCAGATTGCAAGCACTGCAGCCATACCGGTTTATGTGGGAGGTGTGGTTCTTCCCGGAGTCCTGGAATATTTCCTCAACATAACACTTCCTGGCTGGATATGGATTCCACTCATCCTGGTCTTTATACTCGCTCCCATCACGCTTGCCATATTTGGAATAAGGCCGCAGATGAAGTATATAAGAATTGCAGCTTTCTTTGAGGTAATCTTTCTTGCCGTGCTGTCTGCGATCATAATAATAGAGGCAAAGGACAACACGCTGGCAGTTTTCAACCCGTTCATAAAATCAAAGCTATTTGACTCTGTTGGCGGTCCCCTGAGCGGCCTT
>JAKBSB010000033.1 GCA_021845155.1 Thermoplasmata archaeon | reverse complement strand
TTCAGTTTCCTCCCAGACGCACAGGCGATACCTGGATTATCTTCGTTCAATTGGAATAGACACTTCGCATATCGATATAGGGGATAAGACATCCGGGCCGGTATGCTACATAATCACTGATGGAGAAGGCCAGAGAGCATTCATGCATCAGGGTCCCATAGAAAACTGGAAAGCATCTGAGGGGTTTTCCGAACAAAACTATCAATATATCGATCTAGGAACGGGGCCCGCAAACGAATACATGAAAATTGCCGGATCGGCAGAAAGAAAAAAAATTGTATTTGATCCGGGCCAGGAATTATCCTACCGGTACGATGACGAATCCACCAGATTCATGGTCGATCACAGTGGCATGTCAATTGTTAATTCCGATGAATTCAAGATATTGAAAAAAAGACTTGAGAGATTTGGAGAGGCACCGGAAAATATCCTGGAAAATTTCATTGTGACAAAAGGATCTGAAGGTTCAGAGATCCACAAAAATAATGAAATAATTAAGATACGAAGCCTCGAAGTTCACAAAATCAATGATACGGTGGGAGCCGGGGATGCCTTCAGGGCAGGCCTTTATTTCGGTATATATAATCATTACGATTTGACCGATGCAGTAATTTTTGGAACCATAACGGCTGCAGAAGCTATCCGGAAACCTATAGCCGATTTCAGCATGACTGCGGATCAGCTTAAAGAATCCTTCGAAAGAAACCGGGAGAGTCTGATAAGTTAATGCTGGTGGAATGGTTGATTCCATCTATCCGGCAATCACCAATAATTATTAATCTGGCATGAATTTAGTTCCCATGAACATATACTCTTTTGAGGGAAGAATTCCAAGAATAGATGAAAGCTCTTACGTATCACCCAGTGCGTCTGTCATAGGAAAAGTAACAATTGGAAAAAATGTCTGGATCGGGCCGGGAGCTGTCCTTAGAGGGGACTACGGTGAAATTGAAATTGGAGACTACACCGCGGTGGAAGACAATTGCGTTATACACGCCAGGCCGGGGGAGAAAACTGTAATAGGCAAACATGTGACACTTGGTCATTTATCCCTTGTACATACCGGGACGATCAGTAACTGGGCAGTTGTAGGAATGGGTTCCGTAATATCAGACTTTGCCAGGGTCGGAGAATGGGCAGCAATTGCAGAGGGGGCAGTTGTGAAGAACAGGGCAGAAATCCCTGACAGGAAAATAGCAGCCGGTGTGCCAGCAAAGGTTATAGGGGATATAAATCAGGATTACATTGAATTATGGACAAAATACAAGGAGAACTACAACACATTCGCAAAGCGTTATAAGGAAAACCTGAAGCCTCTTGAAGCGAAACAGTACATTATATAAGTTATTTCATAATTAACTCAAGTGATCTGCCATGTTTGAAATAAAAGACGTAAAAATGAGAAAAATAATAGATTCAAGGGGGAATTACACTGTTGAAGCTTCAGTTATTCTTGACGGAAGCTGCGGAGTTGCCTCCGCGCCTGCCGGAGCTAGCACCGGTGCCACTGAAGTACTGGCATTTCCCAAAGGCGGAGTGGATTCGGGAATTGAATTTTTCAAAAGAAATGTAAAATCATCACTTTTGGGTTTCCACGCAATAAACCAGATAGAGCTGGATTCTATGCTCAAAGACCTGGACGGATCAGGAAATTTTTCCAATCTGGGCGGAAACCTGGCAACAGCCATCTCAATGGCCAATGCAAAGGCAGTTGCGAACTCACTCAAGATACCTCTATACAGATACGTTGGAGGAAACCTGGCCAATTCAGTGCCAAGGCCAATGGGGAATGTCATTGGTGGAGGCAAACACACAAGAAACGGTACAACAATCCAGGAGTTTCTGGTATCAAGTCAGGGGAAGACATTCCTGGATTCAGCATATACAAATGCAATGGTGCACAGAAGAATAGGGCAGATGCTTTCAGATAAGTTCAAGGATCAGAGCATCGGCGTTGGGGATGAAAGGGCATGGACTGCCAACATATCTGACGAGGAGGCCATAGATATTTTGAAGGAGGCAGTTAAAGAGATCTCATCTGAAAGAAAGATGGAAATTAAGATCGGAACGGATTTTGCCGCTTCCTCGTTCTTTGAAAATGGAAAGTATGTCTACAGGGACAGGAAACTTAACCAGGACCAGCAGATTGACTACGCTATCAGCATGGTCAAGGAACATGGGTTCTACTTTCTGGAGGACCCCATGGACGAAGCTGATTTTGAAGGATTTGCAAGGGTTACTGCTGCGGTAAGGGATAAGGCAATCGTGGTGGGTGATGATCTCTATACAACAAATGCTGAAAGAATAAAGAAGGGCGTGGAAATGAAATCCACCAATGGAGTTCTGATAAAGGTGAACCAGATTGGCACACTAACTGCAACCTATGAGGCGGTGAAGGTTGCCACAAGGGCCGGGATGAAAAACACAATTTCGCACAGGAGCGGAGAAACAACAGATAACTTTATTGCACACCTGGCGGTTGCTTTTTCTTCCACCTTCATTAAATCCGGTACTATAGGGGGAGAGAGGCTGGCCAAACTGAATGAACTTGCAAGAATAGAGGAAGATCTCCTGGTTCTCTGAAATGCTGAACCTTGTGGGTATGGGGCTAAGGGGTACATTAAGCCTGACTCTCCAGGAAGACGAAGTCCTCAGGAAATCTGACAAAATTTATTTTGAGGCATATACTTCCATCGCTCCAGAGAATACCATAAAAGAACTGGAAGCCAGGTATTCGAAATCTGTCAGATCCCTGGATAGATCAGATGTCGAGAACCCTGCCGAGATAATCAAAGAGAGCCTCAGGGAGATCGTATCACTGATAGTTGTCGGTGATCCGCTCACTGCAACAACTCACAACCAGTTGAGATTCGAGGCAGAAGAATCAGGGGTGGTTGTGAAATGCTACGAAAATGCATCCATTTTAACAGCGGCTTTCGGTTACACCGGACTTTTTACATACAGGATGTCGCCACCAGTTTCACTTCCATTTCCAAATGAAAAATTCTTTCCCAGAAGCGTTTACGACAAAATAGCAAAGAATATCGAAAACAGGAGGCACAGCCTCATCCTTCTGGACCTCAGTCCCGGAAAAGGAATGAAAGTATCAGAGGCAGTGAAATACCTGCTAGAAATGGAGAAAAACTTCGGTTCCGGATTTTTAACAGAAGATAAAGAATTGATTGCAATATCGGATCTTGGGCATCAGGATGAAAAAATAGCCAGAGGTACTTTCAGGGATATGGTATCTTATGAAGGCGGAAAAATAAACTGCCTCATTCTTCCCGAGACTCCAACCGAAGACGAGGTGCGTTTCATGTCAAGGTTTTGCAGAAAAATCACTCTAGTTCAGTAATTTCCCTATTTTTTCTCTGATGAAATCTTCGGGAAGTCCAAACTTGCGGGCAGTTTCCTCTACACTGAGGTTATCCAGGAACGTGGTCAGGATCTCCCGGGTAACAGGGTCTGGTGAAAGTTCGGCCACTTTCTGGTTCAATTTTCCGAGAATTGCGTCTTTTTTCTTTACAAGCGTTTCACGCTGAAACATGATTTCTTCAATCTTCTGGTTTATATTTTCGAGGTGGGTTACAAGGTCAGACCCTTTTTCTGAGTTCACATCTATTTTAGCGTTCTCGTCTGCTTCAATAGGATACCTCCTCACCTCAATAAAATTTCTGGAATAGTCCACAACCATGGTTGAAAAGCCAGTGGGGCGGTAAATTTTGCGGGAGGCCCCGCTACTGCTTGGAATTACTCCAACAACACTTATGAGGTTCGCCCTGAGGAGCATTTCAAGCTGCTTGTTTATGGCCTGCTGTGATACTCCTATCATCCTGCTCATTTCAAAAGCATATGTATCGTCACGGATGAGCCTCCGGAGGATTTCCCTCCGGGTATTGTTTTCAAGGGCTTCAAAAAGGCCCTCTATCTCATCATCAAACATAGGTATTTACTCAACCTGGACCTTTCTTCCACCCGTACTTTCGTCTGTAACCTTCTCAATAATCAAATCAAGAATTCCGTTCTTGAATTTAGCCTGGGCTGTCTCAGGTTTGATCTGATACTGGAAGTCTATACTCTTGTAGTATTTCCTCGTACCCTCGTTTACACTGATTGTAACATTTTTCTGAGATACGTTAAGTTCTATGTTTTCCTTTGAAATGCCCGGGAGTTCGTAAGTTATATACACTTTCTTCTGATCTTCGTTCAGGTCAGTAATTGGTTCCCTGACATTCTTCTCGATAGGTTTAGCAGGTCCCAGTGAATTCTGAACTCCGGGAACATTTCCAAATTCCTCAAACACAGGCTTTCCGTCCGGTCCGACCTTGTAAGTGAATCCATAAACATAAGGCCCGTAGGAATTCACGTCGGGGTCCTTAAGGAATCTGCTCCATATTTTCATCATCCTCTCGTTGAATCTGTCGAAATCGAAGCCGAAATCATCAAAGAAATCTCCAAATTCATCTCTCCAGTCATCTCTGTATTCGTCAAAGTCTCTTCTTCTTCTGTTCACCATATACATCACTTCAGTTGTCAACCAATAGTTGACAACCACATATCTCTATTTAGTATAAAAACATTTTCAGAAACACGGGTGATTAATTTTGGAAAATAATGTGTGTTTGAAAATTTTCCCGGGAATATGACAATTAACCCCTTGTTTACCAGAATGGGAGTATATGCTGCGCAAAAAATTCTGATAACAGATCGCCTTAATTTCCTTTTTATTGCTAACAATGGATAGTTGTAAAAAATTTATAACTGAGTAAGCGATTAAACCAGAGCAGTCTGATATTTCAAAGATAGTGTGGTTAACATGAGTGAATCTTATAATAAAATTAAAACAGACGTGCTTGTCATCGGTGCTGGAGGTGCTGGCCTGAGGGCTGCAATTTCAGCAGCGGATGCAGGTCTGAAAACAACGGTGGTATCAAAGTCACTGATTGGAAAAGCACATACAGTTATGGCCGAAGGGGGGATCGCGGCCTCACTGGGTAATGTGGACCCAAAGGACAACTGGCAGGTTCATTTCGGAGATGTTATGGAGGAGGGAGTTTATCTTTCAAACTGGCGCGTAGCCGAGATTCTGGCCAAGGAGGTCCCCGAAAGAGTTTTTGAACTTGAGAAATGGGGGGCTCTCTTCGACAGGACCCCGGACGGGAGAATACTCCAGAGAGCATTTGGTGGACACACTTACAGGAGACTTTGCCATGTAGGGGACAGAACAGGTCTTGAGCTTATCAGGACCCTGCAGGATCAGGTTCTGCACAGGGATGTGGATGTAATTGACGAACTCTATATAACACAACTTGTAAAAGACGGAGACAGGGTAACTGGCGCTATCGGCATAAAGATGAATACAGGTGAGTTTTATGCCATAAGTGCAAAAGCAGTCGTTATAGCTACCGGAGGAGCAGGAAAAGTATACAAAGTCACTTCCAATTCATGGGAATCAACCGGAGATGGCATTAAACTTGCATATGAGATAGGGGCCACACTGATGGACATGGAAATGTTCCAGTTCCATCCCACCGGCATGGTCTATCCCCCTGGAGTTAGGGGTTTGCTTGTTACAGAAGGTGTCAGGGGCGATGGTGGTATTCTTTACAACAATAAAATGGAAAGATACATGCTAAGATATTCTCCGGAAAAGAAGGAGCTCGACGCAAGGGATGTTGTTGCACGGGCAAACTATGCCGAAATTCAGGCAGGAAGAGGTACAGAGCATGGAGGAGTCTACCTGGATATATCACACAAGAGTCCACAGTATATCAAGGAGAAACTGCCTCATATGTACATGCAGTTCCTTGAATTTGCAGGCGTTGATATCACCAAGGAAAAAATGGAGGTAGCACCTACAACGCATTACCAGATGGGAGGTATAAGGTTCGATCCTGAAACATGCATGAGCTCAGTAAAAGGTCTTTTTGCTGCGGGAGAAGTTGCTTGTGGACTGCATGGCGCTAACCGGCTTGGAGGTAATTCCCTGGCTGACATACTTGTATTCGGCAAGAGATCCGGAGACAGCGCTGCGGAATTTGCTAAAAAAGAGAATCTAAAGGAGATACCTGAAGATGAAGTTCAGGCCCAGATATCTTATGTTCTTTCATTCCTGAAGGAGAAGGGTACCAATCCTTACTCAATCATGGACCAGCTTACAACTGCAATGAGCGATAATGTGGGAATAATAAGAGATGAGGAACATCTGAACAAGGCTCTTGAAAGAATCCTTGAACTCAAAAAACAGTATTCTTCACTTGGTGTCCCGGGGGGAAGGCGTTACAATCACGGCCTGCTTGCATGCATGGAACTGAAGAGCATGCTCATCGTTTCTGAAGCAATTGTGAGATCTGCACTTCTAAGAAAGGAAAGCAGGGGTGCACATGCAAGAAGCGACTATCCAAAGAAGAGCAGAGACTGGTTAAAAAATATCGTAATAAACAGGGACGGGGAGAACATGAAGTTTGATTATATTCCCGTCCAGCCTACTCCTCCTGAACTGGCCCAGTATGTAAAAACAGAGGTGTATTCATGAAAGATGTAAAATTATCTATCTTCAGGCATGATCCTGAGACTGAAAAAGAAGGGAAGTTTGTGGAATACACCATTCCGTACGTAGATGGAATGGTGGTACTCGATGCTGTAAGGTATGTTGAGGAGAACATTGACACAACACTGGCTGTCAGGTGGAACTGTAAGGCTGCCCACTGTGGGTCATGCTCAGCTGAAATCAACGGCAAGCCGTCACTTATGTGCAAGACAAGAGTTGAAACACTTGGCGACAACGTTAGCGTGGGCCCCATGAAGGCATATCCTCTCATTAAAGATCTTGTAACGGACGTGGGGGCAAACTGGAAGAGTATCAAAAGGGTTCCAGCTTTTAAACCAAAGGAAGGACTCAAGGACCCATGGAGGATGCAGCAGGTCGATATAGAGAGATCAAAAGAATTCAAACGCTGCATAGAATGTTTCCTGTGCCAGGATGTATGCCATGTTATGCGCGAGCATTATGAGGAAACGGACTATTTCGGGCCAAGGCACATGGTCAGGGCTGCATCACTGGATATGCATCCTCTGGACGACCTTAACAGGGCCAGATTTCTTAACGAAGAGGCAGGAATTGGATACTGCAACATAACAAAATGCTGCCAGGAAACCTGCCCGGAGCATATCCCAATCACGGACAACGCCATAATTCCGGAGAAAGAGAGGGCTGTTGATGTCACATATGATCCCATTGCAAGGCTAATAATAGGAAGAAAGACTAAAAAGAGAGGTAATTGAAATGATGGAAAATAATACGAGCAATCAGCATCCTAACGCTGCAAAGACAAAACTCATACCGGTGGAATTTACCGAACTGAACTGGAGGTTCTGGTCTTTCGTCCTAATTCTGGTGCTTGGAATTTTCCTTCTGGGTCTTTTCCAGGGTTCCGTTTCTGACGCCGTGTCAAAATACGGTTTAACGGATCCATGGTATTCACCTACAGTTCTTGTCATCCCATTTGTGGGTCTGTTCAGGCTTACCTGTTATGCATACAGGAAGGATTACCACAGGCATCTCTTCGATCACCCGGTCGCCTGTGAGCTGAATTCGAGACAGGATAAAGTCGGAAGGGCATATACCGGTGAAACAAGGTTTTTCCGTGTTGAGAACTTCCACAGATATTTCATGTACATTGCAGTAGCCATTCTGCCTTTCTTCTTTTACGATTTCTATGTTTCATTGACTTACAGTGCAGGATCAATAATACTTTCAATTGGGGGCATAATAATACTGATAAATGCCATAGCAGTAACAATTTATACATTTTCATGCCATTCAATAAGGCATCTGGTTGGAGGGAGAATGGACTGTTTCAGTTGCACAACCGCCCACAAGAGCGGTGGAAAGGTATTCAGGTTTCAGTCCATATTCAACAGGCATCACGAGGCACTGGCATGGACGAGTCTTGCAATGTTCGTTTTCGTTGATCTGTATATAAGGGCAGTGGCTGCAGGAATAATTCCGAACCTGCACATGGTGCTGTGAGGTGAAATGATTTGAAACACGTGTTGAAAAGCAGGTACAGATATCCACTCTTTGCTCTTGGGCTATTTCTTATCGAACTGGGGGGGTTGCTACTATACTTCCTTAAAATACCCATGTATGGTGTGGAAATATTGGCCATAGTTGGTTTCCTGGTATTCCTATCTTCGTTTTTGGCCTAAACTCAAATATCCCCAAATAATTTTTATTTTTCTTTCAAATGTTGGTTTTTATACTGAGTAGGATTAGTCATATATCTATTATTGTTCAATCAGGTTCTAAATCAAGCATTTTTCTTTTTGGTCATCGTTAAAAGCCAGAAAAAAGGACATCATGTGATCGTCAAATGCCCAGGATGCCAAAATAAATAAATTCATGATAAACTGGAATTATAAACCCAAACTCATTTACAAACCAGACCTTTACCTGGCCTGCACTGCTAACTTCCTTTTCTTCATGGTCATATAAATCCAATATACCAGAAGCAGGACTATTGCTGCCGCGGCGATATAAGTAAGTAAATCAGAATAGGAAAGCATTGTTTTCCAGTTTGGTCCAAGCCTTATGCCGATGTAAATTAGAATAGTGTCCCATATAACCATTCCTGATATGGTAAAAAGGATGAAATAACTCAGTTTCATTTTTGCTATACCTGCAGGAATTGATATGAATGTTCTGAAAATAGGCACCAGTCGCGTGGCGAAGACCGAAATATCACCATATTTCCTGAACCATCTGTGTGTTGTATTTATGGAATTTTCATCCAGCATAACATATTTGCCATACTTCATTATGAGGGGTATACCGCCTTTATCACCCAAATAATAAGCAATGAGGGCTCCAACCAGGTTTCCAATTGTGCCAATAATTAGCAGAACACCAAAACCCGGTAAAAACCCTATCCCTGACAGATCATTTTTGTACAGGAGATAGCCTCCGAAAACCATCACGACTTCAGATGGAATTGGGAGCAACATACCCTCAAGCACCATCAGGAAAAAAATTCCCGGATACCCAATAGTCTGGATTATGGCAGTCATATCGTTTATAACGGCAACAGTTATTGACATTGATTCCTCTTTAGAACGGTATAAAAAGCCAGATTATAAAGATTAGTCATTTCCTGGACCTTGATGGTAATATTCCCCGAGCATTGTCTTTACCTCGTTTTCCGGAAGGGAAAATCTTCGCTTCGTGATATCACTTTCCAGGAGCATGAGTTCAGCAAGTTCATCTGGATACCCATCAGCATAAATTATCTCCTTAATCTGCGCGTTCATTATCATTTTTGAGCACACAACGCAGGGATGAGTTGTAACATATATAATCGAATCCCTGGTACTTACCCCATTTAATGCAGCCTGAATTATGGCATTCTGTTCCGCATGAAGGCCTCTGCAAAGTTCATGCCTCTCCCCTGAAGGTATATCCAGATCATCCCTTATGCAACCTACAACATCACAATGAACGGTGTTTGATGGCGGTCCATTGTACCCGGTCGCTATGACATGCTTGTCTTTCACGATCACTGCTCCAACTTTTCTCCGGGTGCAATTGGCCCGGCTGGCAGCAAGATATGACATTCTCATGAAATATTGATCCCACGTAGGTCTTGGTTCCATCGTTACAATAATCAAAATGAGGCATAATAACTTTAGTCAGAATTTATTTCGCATAATTTATCTCGTTACAAAGGCAAAAATAAAAATTTTGTCAAAGACCACAAAAGCTTATACCTTCTCAGAAATGCAGGAAAAATTGTAAGATCCACACGCAGGGAAATATAAAATCCGGAATTTGTCCCAACAAAGTACAAGAAACATTTAATAAATAGAAAGGTTTGTTAGACTCCGTCCGACGTTTGGATTCCCTCTTATTTTCAGTGAAAAATTAAAAAACTGTGAAAATAAAAAATTCTCACATTAGTTACTATTAAATACAAATTAATCATTTAAGTAAAATGATCAGGCTTGAAAATCCCGGTATAGAAAATATACTCAGTGGGATCAAGTGTGTGGAGAAGAAAGCAAAATGGTAGATCTCATGAAACCTGAAAGTATGTTTAGGGAATCAACTGTTGGCATAGTAATACCGACTTACAATGAATATCACAATTTGCTTGACCTGCTTCCGCAACTAAGGGATCTGGAACTTCATTCAATTTATGTTGTCGATGACGACTCAAAAGACGGGACCAATCAGTTAATTGAGATGTTCCCCGATGTGAAATTCTTTGTAAGAAAGAATGAAAGAGGACTGGTATCTGCCGAACTTGAGGGCATGAGACAGGCGGAAAATGATTATGTTGTGGTAATGGACGCTGATTTTTCGCACAACCCAAACATTATAAAAAATATGATAAAAT
>JAKBSB010000032.1 GCA_021845155.1 Thermoplasmata archaeon | reverse complement strand
GAAAGCACTCAGGGGGTTCAAGGGGAAAGTGCATGAGGATGATGCAATTGAAAGCATGTTGGAAAGCAGTGACATAATTGTGGATTCTATTCTCGGAACCGGTGCAAGCGGTGAACTCCGTGAACCATATGCTTCAGTAATAAAAAAGATAAATGAATCCGGTAAGAAAATAGTGTCGGTGGACATCCCATCCGGCCTTGGTACTGGAACAATGGTGCACCCCGACATAACCGTGACTTTCACTGACCTCAAGGAAGGAATGAACAGTTCAAATTCTGGAATGATAGAGGTAATGGATATAGGAATTCCAGACAACGCAGTTAATTATTCAGGCCCGGGGGATCTTCTGTACCTGAAACCTCCCGGAAAGGATTCCCACAAGGGTGAGAACGGGACAGTGGCAATAGTGGGGGGCTGGTCATTCCACGGCTCGGCTGTTATATCATCAATGGGTTCCCTGGCAGTAGGCACAGACCTGGTGAGAGTATACACCACCAGGCAGAATTACGGCATCATTTCATCATACAACCCGGAAATTATAGTCAGGGAGGTTGTGCCGGACAAACTGCCGCTGGACGAGATCAGGAAACATAAATCAATACTGATTGGTCCGGGCATGGGCATTTCCGCTGAATACGAAAAATCAATCCTTTCACTTATAGCCTCATATGAGGGGGAAATTATTATTGATGCTGATGCCCTTAAAATGCTCTCTTCCCACAAAAATTCCATCATGGGAAAGAAAATTACGGTAACTCCCCATAAGCAGGAATTTCTGAGGTTTTACGATGAAGACCCAACCAGGGAAAATGCGGAGGATCTCTCAAGGCACTACGGCTTCACCACTGTCCTGAAAGGATCAACAGACATAATAACGGACGGGGTAAGCACAATTCTCACCGACGGTGGAAACAGCAGGATGACCATGGGTGGAACAGGAGATCTACTGGCGGGAATAATAAGTGGCCTGATTTCCAGGGGAATGACCAGGCTGAGGGCATGCTCAGCAGGCACTTTCATCAATAAAAAGGCTGCCGAGATTTCGTTCAACAGCAAGTCATATTTTTTTAGCGTAAAGGACATGATAGATGCAATACCCAAGGTCATGAAATTATATTATCAAGGGTAGAACGTGCGCAAATAACAGTAATGTCCGGGAAAAACCTTTTAAACATATTATATCTGCTATTTAAGGGATGACGGAATCGGAAACAGTCGGGGAAAGCAATAAAAATACAGATGATCAGCAGTTTGATCATCTGGAGGAAACTTCGCAGTATTCCATCCTGAAGAAGATGGCAGGAGATCTGGAGAGTCATCCTGCAATAATATACAAGTCAAGATACATATCATTCCATAATCTTCTTTCAAGCATAGATTCACTGGCTTCATATATGGCGGGCATGGATCTGGTGAAAGGGGACAGAATAGCAATATTCCTTGAAAATTCTCCCCAGTTTATCATATCACTTTACGCAGCGATGAAAATTGGAACAATTGCGGCCCCAATGGATCCGGACCTTTCAAATATTGAAATGCGGAATTCCATAAATTCCATAGGAGCCAAATGCATTATAATAAGCGATGTGGGGTTCACCAAGATATCTGGCCTGGCAAAGAACGGAATTAACGTTATAGTTGTGAGATACCAGGATTTCATGTCCTTTGAGAATGCAGTTGCCAGGACTTTTGAGAATCTGGGCGTTATAAGGCACATCCCATGGTCGAAAAACATTGTCAAATTTTCAGACACAATGTTCGAAGGGTCCAGGGAAGAGGCAGATATTGATCTTTACCGGGATACCAGTATGCTGATACAGACTCCTTCCGTTTCGGGTGAACAGAGATTCGTGAAGATCACACCAATGAATTTGCAGGCAGCAACTCAAAGTTTCAACAGCTGGTTCCCGGCATTTGAAAAACCACTTAAAGTTGCTTCTGCAGTTCCATTTTTTTCAGCATATTCCATGGTTCTTTCCATATTCTTCACGTTTTCCAGGGGCTGGACTGCCATTATTGGAGACAAGCTGAACATAATCAGGGAGATTTCAGACTTTATGATTAAAAACGACCCCAACCTGGTAATTGGCAACTCATTTGTTGTGAAACTCGTCTCCGGGATAGAGAAAAAAACCAGGATAAAGAGGAGGAAAGTATCTCCCAGAATCATAATCAGTTCTCTGGGAAACATTCCGGGTGAAATTCTTCAGAAAACAGAAGAAGAACTGGGCTTTCATATTATTGAGGGATACAGCATTCCCGAAGCAACTGGGCTTACACATTTAAATGATTATGACAGGAACAACAGGCGCACAGGTTCAGTGGGGAAAGCACTTTCAATGGTCCGGTCTGAAATTGTGGATGAGATCACAACCCAGCCAAAACAGTTCATGGAGGATGGGCAGCTCACAATCAGCGGTCCCCAGATCACGCTCGGATACTGGGGCCTTGATCAGGAAACAAAGGAAAGAATCAGGGATGGTTCCCTTCTCACAATGGATCTTGCACACAGGGATAAGGATTGTTACTATTATATTACCGGAAAACTAAACGACCAGATATATTCAGGAGGCATAATGATATCACCAAGAGAGATAGAGGATGTACTTACACGGATTGATACCATAGGCGAGGCTGCAGTCATAGGACTCCCTGATAAATCCGGAAACGAAGTAATAAAAGCATTTATATCGCCCGCCCAGGGAAAAACCGTATCTCTGGATAAGGTGATCAAAATTGTAGCTTCGAATCTTTCGCCAAACAAAATTCCAAGGGAATATGTCATAAGGGAAGAGCTTCCAAAGACGCTGAATGGAAACATAATCCGGAGAATACTTAAGGAAGAGGAACTGGCAAAACAGAATTAAATGTTGATTTCAGCAGATACCAGAACAAGAAAAACTTAGAAGGAAAATTGGAGAGGAGAGATTATTTAGAGTGGTTCTCAGGATAAATTCTGTTATAAAAGTTAATTAATTTTAGTGCCATTCTAAACCGGAGATAATTATTATGGCAGAAACAGTTGAACAGAAGCAGGAATTTTCACGAGGTCTTGAGGGCGTTATAGCTGCTGAGACCAAAATAGGGTATGTGGACGGAATAAACGGAATTCTTGCATATAGGGGGTACGATATAGAGACATTGACAAACCAGTCAAATTATGAAGAGGTTTCCTATCTGCTGCTTTTCGGAAAACTTCCCTCTGAAAAGGAATACAGGGAATATATTTCGAAGCTTAAGAAGGAAATGTACATTGAAGACGATGTTTATGAATTAATCAGGAATATATCAGGGACATCCCATCCAATGTCCTCCCTGAGAACAGTTGTATCATATATTGGGGGCAAGGACAAAACCAGCGTTGAACCTGATGTGGACCAGCAGAAGGAGATAGGTATAAAGTTAATAGCCAAAATGCCCACAGTAGTTGCAGCAATAAAGAGGGCAACAAGCGGGGAAGAATTCATAAAGCCTGATCCTGAGCTTTCATATGCTGCAAATTTCTTCTACCAGTCAGCCGGAAGAAAACCTGATACAGTTGAGGCAAAGATGCTGGACACCGCACTTATACTGCATGCAGATCATGGTATGAACGCATCCACATTCTCAGCTATGCTTACCATATCCACTCTTTCAGATATGTACTCTGCAGTCACGTCTGCAATATCAACACTGAAGGGGCCACTTCATGGTGGGGCAAATGAGAGAGCCCTGGCCCTCATACAGCAAACGGGATCACCGGACAACGCGGAGAAGGTTCTATCAGAGAAGATGGAGAAGAAAGAAAAGATCATGGGGTTCGGGCACAGGGTATACAAGGTATATGATCCAAGGGCAAAGATTCTGAAAGGTTATGCCGAATACGTAACAAGGAAAAACGGCCAGGAAAAACTCTTCCAAACTGCAACAAAAATTGAGGAACTGATGGTGAACAAGCTTGGAGAGAAAGGCATATTCCCCAATGTGGATTTCTATTCCGGGATACTGTATTATTCAATAGGCTTCCCCCCTGACGTTTTCACCCCGATATTCGCCGTGGGAAGAATTTCGGGATGGGTTGCCCGATCCTATGAATATGTACAGAACAACCGTATATTCAGGCCAAGAAGCAGGTATACAGGTGAAAAGGCACCGAGGAGATACGTTCCAATAAACGAAAGGAACTAAACTCCAAAATTTACTCCATGACCGTCTATATTCTTGACACAGGCGCAATAATATCTCGGAACATAAACCTCATTTCTGGAAATATCTGGGTTCCCGCATCTGTTTTAAGTGAGATCAGGAAGGGAAAACTTAAACGGAATATGGATCAGCTTTCCGAATATATATCAGTTATCACTCCTTCAGAAAATAACAAAAAAATTGTAAGGGAGGCAGCGGAAGCAACAGGTGACATAAAAGTTCTCAGCGAGACAGACTTAGATGTTCTCTCCTCAGCTCTTGAGCTTTCAGGAGTGATTGTGAGTGATGATTATGCCATACAGAATGTGGCTGGGAAGATGGGGATAGAATATATCGGTGTGGAGAAAGAGATCATAAAGAAACAGATTGAATGGCAGTTCAGGTGTACCGGATGCAGGAAAATCTACCCAAAATTTGTTCCTGTATGCGAAATATGTGGGCATCCTGTTAAACGCTTTCCGAAGTAACTCCATGGCAGGAACTTCTCGCATCATCAGTCCTTTCCATACAATCATCGATGTATGATCCCATGGGGGCTCGTGAAAGTCGTTTCCAGATATTTACCCAATCATTAAACCTGTAGATGGAAACACCGAATTCACACCTTTTACAGAAATTTGCAGGGAAAGAAGTGGATTATTGCCAATTTAACTCTTTTCCTATTCAATTTTCACTTTTTTCAGGGTAATCCAGTCTATTGGTTTTGGAGATTTTCCGTGGCATCCTTCATACATCTTAACAATCTTTTCATTAGCAAGCTCCTCTTTTAACAAAGCTTTGGGTTATACAGTGTTCAGTTTTGATTACCTGAAATCAATGCCAGATAAGTCATATATAATATAAATTAGTGAATCCTTCTTAAATGGATGCCTAAATGAGTAATCTGAAAAAGGAATAACCAGTTCTTATGTTGAAATTCTCAACACAGGAATAATGCCAATCCTTTTAACCCATAGGGGAATTTTTGATCATGATAGATATATCTCTACCGTTGAGCCGGCAACTGATAAGTTATCCCGGTGATGCAAAATACGAGGAATATGAGTACTTTACCCATGAGAAGGATCATGTCCACATAATGAGGGTCATTATGGAAACCCACTCAGGAACTCATTTTGATGCCCCATATCATATGCTCAAGGACGGAAAAAAAGCTAATGAGATACCACTTGAAAACTTCATGGGAAAAGCAACAGTGGTTGAGGTGAATGCACCAGCCATCTTGCCTGAACATCTTCCACCTACCCATGAAAACATCGTTTTATTCAAAACCCCAAACACGGATCATTACGATTCCTTCAAGAATGACTTCACCTATCTGAGTCTGGAAGCTGCAAAAAAACTTGTGGAAAGAAAGGTGAAGCTGGTTGGTATAGATTACCTGTCCATTGAAAAATTCGGCAGCAAGGATCCGGCTGTCCATAAACTGCTGATGCAGAATGGAATAATAATAGTGGAAGGCTTATACATGAAAAATGCAAAGGCGGGAACGTACGATTTTCTCTGCCTCCCCCTGAACATGTCACAGGACGGGGCTCCATGCAGGGCGGTTCTCAGGTAATAAAATCAGGCAGCTTGTGGCTTCTTGAAGGACATGTAGCCCCTTCCTGCAAAGAGTATAATCCCGCCAGCAATAACTGAAACTATAACGGCATAAATATAGGAATACTGGGCTCCAAATGTGTAAAAAACACCCATGAGGAGGTTGCCGGTAAACAGGCCTATGCTTCTAGCCGAGGAAAGCTTGCCCATGCCTCCTCCCAATGATGCCGACGCCGACAGGACAGTAATAATGGTAGGCTCGAAAGTCTCAATGAATCCAACCGCAACGGCTATAACGGCACTGGAGACATAGAAACCAGTGATCCCTATGGAATATATTATGCTGATCACAAAGCCCAGAGATCCCAGCCCGGCAAGTATGTACCCTAGAAAACCGAGAGCCCTCATTTCGTTCCTGATAGTAAAACGCGAAAGGCTAAATCCTGTAAACGATGAAACGGCAAGGAATATTGTGTATGTTCCAACACCCAGAATTGGGCTGCTGGTATATTCAGATACGGTGAGTATGGGGAATCCCATGCTGTAAAAACTGAATCCGAAAAGTGCTGTAGCTAACAGAACAGCACCAAACGCAAATTTCCTTTTACCTGCATCGACCTTTCTGTCTGTTTCAGCGCTTCTCTTCCTGTCCCTGGTCATGGCAACCAGTATTGTGGATATCACCAGGGGAACTATTGTAACCAGAAATATGAATCTGAACTCATAGTGATAAAAAAGCATTACCATAAGAAGTATGGTTGCCACAATCCCTCCTCCAACATCTAACCCGTGAAGGAGCCCGAAAGATCTTGATCTGTTTGCATCAGATACAGATTTTGCGAAAAGTGTTCTTCTTGCGGGTGATCTGAGATTTCTCATCCACCAGCCGGTCGCAAAGGTTCCAACAGCTTCGAGTGGAACAATGGCAAACCCTGTAAAGGAAAGAATGGGTATGAAGGCATTCCCAAGTACCGAGATCTTTTTGTATCCGTACCTGTCAGCCATCTTCCCTCCAAAATATGCAAAAACAGATCCCACACCGTAATTAAGGGCTTCAGCAAAACCAAATATAATGACTGGCGCTCCCAGAACAAAAACAAGGAAGTAAGGCAGCCCTGCTATGACAAGCTGGTATCCCATGTCTGCAAAAAATGCTGAGAAAGAAATGAGGATCACATTTCTGTTGTAAATATGCCCTCCGACCTCACTGTTCTTTTCATCTTCATTCATATGTTTGAACTCCTCTGTTTCTCCCTCCTTGATTTAAATGTGTTCTCATTTCTTCACTGATCCAGGATCAGCCAGATCAATTTGGCCTCTGAGGTTCTACATTCCTTTTTCATTGAGGTAATGGAGGAAGCCATCGGTGAACTCGTTAACATCTGATACTATGCCGTAATCGGAGTACTTGAATATCGGTGCCTCGGGATCCACATTTACAGATACAATGGTGTGAACGTACCTCAGTCCTACAACGTGATTGTCCTGGCCAGATACACCAAGGTTTATATAAAGATCTGAAGAGATCGAAGATCCGGTAAGCCCTATCTGCTGCTGTCGTGGTACAAATCCCATGTCCACAATTGGTCTGGTGGCTCCCACGCTTGTTCCAAGTTTCCGGCTCAGTTCAAGAGCTTTCTGGACAAAATCCCTCTTTTTTATACCTCTTCCCAGCCCAATGACTGCACTGCTGGAAGAGAGAGGCTTGTATTCCGGGGGGACAGGTACCTTTTCAAGCAGCCTGAAACTTTCATTGCCTGAGGAATCCGCATGATCCAGCTTGAAGTCTACAGATCCACGATATTTGAGGAACATTCCGGGCCTTACGGTAGCCATTGCGGGCTTCGTCCTTGATACTATCTCCGCAACTATTCCCCCACCGAATGCCGGTTTAAGCTGGACAAGCTGTTTTCCGTCATATTTGAGGTCTATGCAGTCGGCAGTAAGGCCCAGAGATTTCTCCCCGGCAATTCTTGCTGCAATTTCCCTTCCATCTATGGTTGAAGGGAAAATAACGAATTCTGGTTTCTCTTTCTCCATAATTTTTATTATGCTTCCCGCAAAAGTATCATTTCCACGTGATTTAACACTTACATACCTGTTGCACGGCATCCCTTTCAGCTTTTCAGGATCAACATTTCCAGCCATTATTACCTCAAGGTCCTTGCCTTTTGAGATTTCACATATTTTTGACGCAATCTCTATTGATACCACAGGATCGTCCAGTGCAATTCCCATGACAGATCCACTCTTCCCGGTTGAGGAATTGTCTATAGTTTCTGTCTTGCCACCGGATTTCTTTTCATTAATCATTTCAACGATTTTTTCATATGCTTCTTTCCCAGGGTTAAGGAACTTTACAGTTCTCAGATTCCTTACCTCTGAAGTTCCGGTAACAACTGTTGGAGACGCATCAGTACCCGTGAAATCTATGCCAAGTTTTTCAGCGTCGAGCATCACTATTCTTGATGTCATGTCTGGTGTTTCAGGCTTTATGGATCTTGCCCTGTTTATCTTCTCACTAACTGATAAGACGGCAGGAAGGGTTCCCTCATACCTGTTAATCCCATCTTCCCTGTCCTGACCCAGTATAACTGTCTTCATGTCTTCCGAAAATTCAATTGTGAAAACTGACGACTTGAATTTCATTCCAGTCATGAACGCAATTTCAGGCGGAACCTGGGACGTTTCCCCGTCAAGTGAATATTTGCCTGCCAGGACAAGATCTGGTTTCACGTATTCCACGACCTTTGACAGTATTTTTGCCGTAACCCATGTGTCCGAACCGGCAAACTTCCTGTCGGTGACAAGATAAGCAGTATCTGCGCCCATTCTCAGAGATTCATTGAGTATCTCTCCTGCAGAAGGGGGGCCCATTGTTGCCACTACAACCTCAGACCCGGTCTTTTCCTTGATTCTTATGGCCTCCTCAACAGCCTTCTTGTCGAAGGAGTTGAACATTAAGGGCACACCTTCCCTTACTATCCTCATTGTTCTGCTGTCAAATGTTATCTTGTTTATGTCAGGAATCTGTTTTATCAGTACTAGAATTTTCATTGGTTTCCTTCCGTGGAAAAAATGTTTACTGGAAGTCTACCAGCACTTCCCCGTTCTCCACTTTGGTTTTATACGATTTAAGAGGAGATATGTCTCCGGATCCTTCAGGAGGACTGACCACTGACCCATCCTTCGGGTTAAATGTTGCAAAATGGTTAGGGCATATGAGTTTGCCTTCATCCATGAAACCCTCAGAGAGATCGTAGTCTTCATGGGTGCAGTAAAGGGAAGTAGCAAAGTAGTTCTCCTTGCTTTTTATTATAAGTATCTCCTTGTTTTCCACTGAAGCCTTGAACAGGTCCCCATCTTTCATAACTCCATCCTTAAGAACTTTGTACCATGCCATATCTCCTTATGCGGTCAATTATTATAACTTTTTTTCATAGATTTTCATAGGATTCAATGCGCCATAAACAGGGGAATCAAAAAAATACTTAAGCCCTGCACAACTTTAGTTTCGGTAATGATTTTTGGACAGCGAGGTTAAAAACAAGTATCTTGAGGCCGGAAGAATAGGCAGGGAAGCCCTGGAATATGCGCAGACTCTTATTGAACCGGGTGTTCTGTTTCTGGATGTGGCCGAGAAAGCCGAGCAATTTATCAGGGAACAGGGTGGAAAACCATCTTTTCCGGTCAATCTGTCGATTAACAACGAGGCCGCCCATTATACTCCCTCATTCGGGGATACAAAAACTTTCAAGACGGGAGATGTTGTAAAGGTCGACCTTGGAGCACAGGTAGATGGGTATCTGTCGGATAACGCTGCAACAGTTGAGGTTGGTGAATCCGGAAAACATTCAGATTTAATAGACTGCACAAGGGAGGCACTGAACGCTGCCCTCAAGGTCCTGAGGCCCATGATACCTGTAAGAAAAATAGGGGCAGAAATAGAGAAGGTGGTCTCATCATTCGGTTTCAAGCCAGTAAAGAATCTTGGGGGGCATGGAATAAACAGGTATGACCTGCACTCCTCAATATTCATACCTAATTATGATGACGGCAATGCCGCTATGGTAAAACCGGACACTGTAATTGCCATAGAACCATTCGCAAGCTCAGGAATCGGAATGATACACAATGGACCTGGAGGGAACATATATATCCTTTCAGGAACAAAGATAAACAGGGATGAGGAAATCTACAGGAATTTCAATACAATACCATTTGCCGAGAGATGGCTGGCAAAAATTGATCCAGACTATAAGAAATATCTTAAAAAGATGCTTTTCAGGAGAGAGGTATCACACTTTGCGATCTTGAGGGAGCACTCAGGTGCATTCATATCGCAGGCCGAACATACAATAATGATACTTTCTGATGATATAGTTGTTACAACAAGGAAATAGCCTATCCCTTAAGCTTTCCAAGTATTGCTTCAAGTGCGATCGCAGTCACTTTTTCCACGGGCAGGCTTGAATCAATAACTATCCAGTTTCTGTCGATCATCCTGTGGTAATAGTTCCGGACCATTTTCAGGTATCCAGGTTCCTCGAATCCTGATCTTTCTTTCCTTCTGGCAATTCTGGTGGCTATACTGTCCGGTTCCAGGTCCAGGAAGAGTATGAGATCAGGCATCCTCCTGATAACCATAGAAACATTGGTCATCCATTCAATGGTACTGTCCATGCCGCCCATCATGATCTCCATGAGAGGTCCCTGGTATGCATATGAAGAATGAATATACCTGTCTGAAATGACAATCCGATCCTGATCGAGTTCACTGTTTATGGTCTTCTGGTGATGCAGCCTGTCAGTTGTGAACCTGAAGAAAAGCTCAATTGCATTCTCAGCAGACCTGTTCCTCTGCTCACTTTCTGTGATGAAAAACCGGTCTGTCGGTTCCCGGGTCAGGAAAACCGGTCTCCCCAGTTCAAGAA
>JAKBSB010000031.1 GCA_021845155.1 Thermoplasmata archaeon | reverse complement strand
GTGGCCTAGTATGGATAAGGCACCGTCCTTCTAAGTCGGTGATCGTGGGTCCAAATCCCACCGAGCCCGTATACTAAAGAGTGTAAGTTGTCCTTAAATGCTATAAATTACACGTTTCTTTAGATACTCAAGGACCGGTTTTGAAATATATTAATAGATAGATATCAGTAACCTTCATCTTAGACTCGTCGCCCAATTCGTTTTGATCTCTTTTTAGCGCCATGTGGTTTCGATTTAATCGCGCTTTCAGAATTTCATTTGTTAAAGTAAAAGGAGGCGATATTTCACTATCTAAATAATAGTGGAGAATGGCAAATGGAGTTATGTTACTTTTTAAAGAATATATGTTAAATTTGTCATTTTATGACCATAATTAACTCAGAATAACTTATTTATGATCATAATTTGTCAAAAAGTATTAATAAGCTTGAAAACTCCAAATTAAGAAATGAAACTATCGGTTCCAGCACCTTTAGAAGGGGAGGATTAGAGACGGTTTCATAGTATAAGAGGAAATGAAATGAATATTGAATGTTCTATGTGTGGAGGGAAAGTGCCTGTTCCGGAAGATGTAATAAAAGGAGAAGTAGTTAGCTGTACTGATTGTGGTCTCGACTATGAAATACAGAATACGGACAACGGCAATGTAACTCTAAAGACAGCAGAAGAAGTGAAAGAGGACTGGGGAGAGTAAAAGTTTAACAATTAAATTTCAAATTTTTTTTAAAAATTTTGACGAATTTTAATGGTGTTTAATTTATGACAACAGTTGGCATTGTGGGGGCATCAGGATATGCTGGAGGTGAACTACTCAGAATTCTTTCCTTACATCCTCACGTAGACGTGGAAGTCGCTACGTCACAGGGGCATGCAGGTGAGAATGTCTTCAAAGTACACCCAAATTTAAAAGGGATTGCAGATCTGACATTCTCTGGTGATAGTCCAGAAGAGGCAGCAACCAAGGTTGACATCCTTTTCATGGCAGTACCACACGGCACATCAAATAGGCAAATTCCGAAGTTATCTGAAACAGGGGTAAAGATCATTGATATGAGTGCTGATTTCAGGTTCAGGAACCCGGCTGACTATCCAGTATGGTACGGTTGGAATCACACTTCACCGGATATTTTGGAAAAGTTTGTTTACGGAATGCCTGAACTGCATAGAAATGAACTGAAATCATGCAGATTTGTGGCAGTTCCAGGGTGCATTGCCAGTTCTGCAATTTACAGTCTTGCACCACTTGCAAAAGCAGGCCTTCTAAAGGAGGTTACAGTAATAGATGCAAAAATAGGTTCTTCCGGATCAGGAAACAAACACTCAGCGGCAACACATTTTTCAGAAAGATACAATTCGATCAGGATATACAGTCCTTTCGGGCACAGACACATCGGTGAAATCGAACAGGAACTATCGCTGCTGGCAGGATCAAAAATAACCGTCACAATGTCTGCACATTCAGTAAACATGGTACGTGGAATAATGACTACAGCATCTGTTTTCCCGGAAGAAATGCCAGATGCTGCCATGGTTTGGAAAACATACCGCGCTATGTACGGAAATGAGCCATTTGTGAGGTTCATGATGGATAAAAATGGACTATACAGATATCCGGACCCAAAACTTGTGGTAGGATCGAATTTTGTGGATCTGGGATTCGCATTAGATTCTCATGTGAATCGAATAATTGCAATAGGATCCATTGACAATCTAATAAAGGGATCTGCCGGAAATGCGGTTCAATCCATGAATATAATGGAAGGGTTCGATGAAAGAGAAGGTCTCATGATGGCTCCAATGAGGTTAGTTTAATCAATGACTACAGTAATAAAACTTGGAGGAAGTCTCATGAGGAACGGGGTGAGCCAGAATCTCATAAATGATCTTGCAGGTCAATCAATGAAAGACTCAATTATAGTTCATGGTGGTGGCCCCTCCGTAACCGATCTGTGTATAAGACTCGGAATAGAGCCAAAGTTCATTCACTCACCCCAGGGAATAAGAAGCCGTTACACAGATTTGGAAACAATGGAGGTGTACATAATGGCAATGAGGGGAAAAGTGAATTCATCTATTGTCCTATCTCTTCAGAAAGCTGGAATAAATGCTGTGGGCATGTCTGGCATAGACGGTCAAATGATCATTGCAGAGAGAAAGAAGAGACTTATAACCATCAACGGAAACGGGAGAAGAATGTATGTTGATGGGGGGTATACCGGGAAAATAACAAGGGTAGATCCGGAAATTATGAACTCCATTCTATCTATTGGAAAAACTCCTGTTATTGCTCCAATAGCTATAAGCCAAGACTTTGAAGCATTAAATGTGGATGCTGACAGAGCGGCTTCAGCCATCGCGGGAACTGTAAAGGCTGAAAGGCTAATTCTTCTGACAGATGTTGATGGTGTATTAATAAACGGTGAACTTGTTGAAAGTTTTAATATTGAAGAGGCAAAAATTGTCATGAAGGATGTTGGAAACGGAATGGACAAGAAGATTATGGGAGCCATAGAATCGATGGAAACAGGAACAAGGGAAGTTATAATCGCTAATGGGAATGCTAAGTATCCAATATCTCGCGCTTTGAATTCAAATAGAAGGACCGTGATAAGAAAATGATTATAAACAGTTTTGTAGAGGAAACAGAAAACAGATTTCTAGCAGGAACATACCAGAAAATACCAGTGGTTGCCGCGAGAGCGGATGGAACAAAAATATGGGACCTCAGCGGAAAGGAGTATCTGGATTTCATGAGTGGCTACGGTGTTGCAATACTTGGTCACTCTAATCCAGTCATCAGTAATGCAATAAAAAAGCAGCTTGATCTCATCGGAATAAGCCATGGATCAGTGTACAGCCCAGCTCGTGCTGAATTTCTCAGAAATATTATGAGAATTAGTCCAAAAAGTCTCAATATGGCATATCTTTCAAATAGTGGCGCGGAGTCCATTGAAGCGGCAATAAAAATTGCCGTAAAAACCACTGGAAGAAAAAAAATAATTGCAATGGAAAAAGCATATCATGGAAAGACACTTGGCGCTCTTTCAATAACTCATTCAAACAAATACCGGAAAGCATTCGAAGGAATACTTCTCCCAAACGTACAGTTCGTCAAATTCGGGGATTCAGCATCTCTCTTGTCCCTATTGAAGAGTGGGGACGTGGCAGCAGTTTTCATGGAACCAATCCAAGGGGAAGGTGGAATTAATTTTCCACCCTATGGTTATATGGAAGCCGTAAGGGAAACCACCAGAGAAAATGGCACTCTGCTGGTCATGGATGAAATTCAATCTGGTTTAGGTAGAACAGGAAAAATGTGGGCTCACGAACACTGGGGAATAGTTCCGGATATAATGACTGTAGGTAAAGGTATTGGGGGTGGCATCCCCATGGGCGTTACCATAGGTAAGAAGGAATTCATGGAGTCTCTCGACGTTGGGGAACAGAGCTCTACAACAGGCGGGAATCCCCTGGCTTGTGCAGCAGGATCGGCTTTAATTGGAGAACTGGAATCAGGCATGCTTCACAGGGTAACCACAATGGGTAGGTTTGCTCTGAAGAGAATTTCCGAGGAAACAGAAGGTCACAGGCTTGTGTCGCAGGCAAGGGGAATGGGTCTGATGCTTGCAATAGATCTGCGTGTAAGGTTCGTCCCTGTGCTTATGGAGCTTTTACAAATGGGCCTTATAACCCTCTATTCTGGAATAAACACTATACGGATGCTTCCTCCTTACACAGTTACAGAAGAAGAAGTAAACAAGGCGGCGGAATTCATAAGATTAGCACTGAACAAGCAACTGAATAAATAGGATATGGGATGAATTAAAATGATTATGTCAATGGTTTATGATAAAATAAGATGGGAGGAAAAGTCAATTCTCAAAGCTGCTCAAGATAAAGGCATAGAAATGAATATGATCAACGTGAACGAGATGGACATGGATTTTGAGAAACCTGTCTCGGAATCATACGGAAAGATAACCCTGCAGAGGTGCATATCATACTACAAGGGGATGCATTCAACAGCATTTCTTGAAAAAAAGAGACAGAAAGTTGTCAATAGCTTGCAGACAACAATAACGGCGGGAAACAAGATGCTTACTTCTCTGGCCCTCATATCTGGTGGAGTCCCCACACCATATACTTCAGTTGCAACCAGTTACGAGATGGCAATGAAGCAGTTCACAGAAAAGTTTCACAAAAGAGCGGTAATAAAACCGGTTACCGGAAGCTGGGGAAGGATGATAGCCCTGATGAATGACAAAGAGGCTGCAATGGCTGTACTCGAAGATAGAGAGTATATGTACCCATTATATTCAATATTTTATCTCCAGGAGTATGTAAAGAGACCTCCGAGGGACATCAGGGTTTTTACTGTGGGTGATCGTGTCATTGGTGGAATATACCGGTACCAGACTGATAAAGACTGGAGAACAAATTCTGCAATTGGAGGGAAGGCGGAAAAATGTGAAATAAACAGTGAAATTGAAAAACTGTCAATTTCTGCAGCAAAGATCATTGGGAAGGGAATATACGGCGTGGACATAATGGAATCCGAAAGAGGATATCTTGTTCACGAGGTAAACAGTACCACCGAGTTTAAGACTACTTCACAAACAGCACAGTTAGATGTTCCAGGAGAGATAATAGATTATCTGGTAGATGAAGCAAGTTGAAACAGGAAATTAACAAAACGCTGATAGAGCTTGTAAAAGCATACTCACCAACGGGTAAGGAAGGAAAGGCTGTCTCATTGTTTTCTACCTGCATGGAAAAACTTGGTGCGGAGAAAGTTGGAAAGGATGTAGCCGGAAATTGTACCGCGGTATTTCCGGGTGATGGAATATCTGTACTTCTTTGTGGTCACATAGACACAGTTCCTGGAAAACTTCCAATTAAGACAGAGAACGGTCTACTGTACGGACGAGGTACAGTTGATGCCAAATCTGCCCTGGTTTCTCTTATGTATGGTGCCAAATTAGCAAGAACATCTGGATTTAGAGGTACTTTGGAGGTGGTGGCTGCAGTTGGGGAGGAGGGATCGGGAAAGGGAATCGTAGAAATAACAAAAAGTCAGGCAAGAAGTAACTTCGCAATTTTTGGAGAACCGGGAAGCATTAATGGCATAACGGTTGGTTACAGGGGCAGATTGCTTTTAGATATTGCTTTCAAAACAGAGTCTTATCATGCCAGCGCCCCCTGGATGGGAACAAATGCAGTCGAAGAGTCAATTGCGGCTTGGATATGTTTAAATTCAAAATATTCAGAAGGAAGGGATTTTTCTGATGTTTCTGTGGCACTTACTGGAATCCACGGAGGAACAGCAGATAACATGACCCCGTCGAAATCAGTAATAAGGCTTGACGTTAGATTTCCTCCCAGGATGGACAAAACCAAAATTTTGAAAGAACTGGAAAATATTATTTCAAGGAAGAGCGGTTCAGCATTTTCTGGAATTAAGGTTGTGAGTCAGGTTGATCCGTATGTCACAAATACTAAAAGTCAGCTTGTAGAAGCTTTCAAAACATCCATTACAAAACATACCGGAGAAAATGCGAAGATCGTATTCAAGAGTGGAAGTGGAGATATGAATATCCTTGGAAAAGCTTGGAAGATTCCAGCAATAACATACGGACCAGGGGATACCAGGTTGTCTCACACAAACAATGAAGTTGTGAATCTGGATGAGGTTTCAACTGGTGCAGAGATAATTTCAGCGGCGCTTCTTTCTCTTGAGGGAAAAATAAATGCGGGTAATGACGGTGGGACATCTGGTGAAATGTGAGGATCATAATTGATCAAATGGCAAAATTAGACATTGTCAATTCTTAGTTGAGTTCATGAACAAACCGGTTTGCCGGACTGAAAACATGAAATATCACTCTGGAATTAGTATTCATGCCTATCCGCAAGTACTGGTTCTTTCCTAAAACAATAAAGTACGTCAGCCTTGATGACTTCGAATCGGAACCCGGATGTACCAGGATTGTGGACCCCAATATTCCTGATATATCCATCTCACCCGGGGATGAGATGCTCCTCCTGTACAGGAACCTTTCATGTCCTGGCTGCGGATCCATGAATGTTGTGAGGAATGGCACCTTCATCCGGACCCTGGAAACCGGTATACGGATCAGGGTGAGAGATACCTGTGCAATTCCTGTCATTATTCATTGGAGGCAAGGCCACACAATCATTGATACGGCAAGCACATCTCTGAGGATACAAAGAAGAAGAGCATGGTTGGCAGGGTCAAGATATCCCCCTGAGGAAAACAGCAGAGTTCCAGCAGAGAAGATGCAGTCTTCATGTTATTTTGTTTACGATGAACAGCATGTGCACATTGACGGCATTGAGAGGTACAGGGCACTGCTGAAGGATACAAAGACCGGCAATTTTGTGGAGGAGATACTGGATGATCTGAAAGAAGAGATGCTTGCCCGTTTCTTCACCAGGGCCATCTCATGCTTCACAGTTCCTGAAACGATATTCATTACAACTGACGGATACCATTACGAAACTGTACTGGAAACTGTGGCATCAAGGTTGTGGAGACAATGAAGGGCATTAAGGAGGTTGTCTACATCAACGGAACACACAGTACTGTTGAACTCACAAAGGATCAGAAAATGCTTCTGGAAAAACTTTCAATTGAACTGTAGTGTTAAACTGGGGCAAAGATAGGCTTGTGAGCAAAGCAGGGAAGGACCTTGGACGTAGTGCAGCCCATAACCATACCAGACCAGTTACGGAAGGAGTAACAAATGGAAAAAATCTGAAACCATTGTAGCTGACCGGACATGCGAATATGGCAACATACCGCATGCAAGCTCCGGTGACAATGCCCTCAGAGTCGCAAGACCCGACCATCCAGGAGGGCTAGCGAGTATCCAGGCCATAGCATTAAGTAAACGCTGCAGCATCGTGAAGGTCCGCACGCATAGTCGAAGATGGTCGCGTGTTAATGAGTGTGCCGAGCCTTTTGTGTCTTGGCGAAGGCAGTATCCCCATGCGAATCGGATGTATGTGCATGGGGAGCACTCCGGTGTACAGGCGATGGCATGGATACAGGGTCTGATATGCAAAGTGGGGAAGGACCTTGAACGGAGAAGGTCGATGAGGGAATGCGTAATGCCAACTTCATTATGAAATGTAAAATAATAGGTAATAAAACTATGGTTTAAACTCCTGGCGCTGAAATAGAAGAATATAGGTGAAAATCATTATCACAGAAATAATAAAAGCTATAGAAAAACCCATTAGAGGGTACACACTTACAACCCCGTTCCTGTAATACTCAAAGCTAGCTAATGGGACTATTAAGTAAAGTATTATTCCCAATGGAGTTCCAGAGGTTGCACCAAGGCTCCCAAGGTTTTCCAAAAGAACAACGGCTGATATTGGTATCAGAAGAATGAAAATAAGGCCAATAGTGAATGCAGTCAACTGTGATGACGACAATGACGACAGAATGGATAGTGCTGAATAAACGAGAAAAGAGGTCAAGATAGGAGCTATGAACAAAACATTTTTGCTGAGCCAAAGAAGTAAAATTTCAACCACTATGAATGGTAAAAGACCAATAGAGAATGCTATAATTTTGGACACAGCCAGTCTTCTCCAACTGCCAAGAAGAGAGAGTTCAAAAATTGTAAGTGATTTTCCCCGAACGAAGTGAGTGCCAACTACCAGTATTATAAATGGAATCAATAACATTTGCGTAAACAATGAAAATTCTCCAAGACTCTTAAGTGAGAGAATTGTATACAATTGCGCAAGAACAACAAGAGATATTATGGGTATGTATACTGGTAGCGGGAATAAACCACGCACATACCACTTAATAGTATTTGTTAAATTGGCCATAAACTCTGCGAACTCCTGACTTTCTAAAGCCTATGATCTTTCCCCCCTCCAAGAGCTCAGATAGTATTTTCAAGTCGGTTCTCACCAGACAAAAATCTCCATACCTCCATATATAATCCATACCAATATCTTCTCCCCTGTGAACATACACTTCATAAATATCTGATGCAAATAGTTCATCCAAGGTACCGTTCCATACGACTCTGCCATTATTTAGGATTATAATATAATCGGCCAGTAATTCAGCTTCTTCTGGAACATGTGTTGAAAAAATTAGATCTCTATTCATGTTTTGCATGTCATTTATTATGTTTCCTACGCGAAAAAAATCTATGTGTGTAAAAGCCTCGTCAGCTATTATTCTTGAAGTGTCTCTTGAAAAAACGCTGGCTAATATTATGAGCTGCTCCTGGCCAGATGACAATTTAAAAAGTCTTCTATCCAGAAATTCTTTCAGACGAAACCGTTCAATGATGTACTCAAAGTCCACGCTTCGATCAGATGTACTTTTTACAAAATCAATAAAATCTCTAACACTCATTCCATATGTAAGTTTGGGTTTTTCAAATACAAAAGTTGAGGTTTTTAGTGTCTTCTCCCTGTCTTTGTAAGGCTCTATGCCATCGATCGTTAGGGAACCGGATGATGGGGTGAGCAATCCTGCCATTATTGATAGTACTGTTGTTTTTCCGCTTCCATTCTGCCCCAGGAAGCAGAGCCGATTAGTCTTCGTGTGAAAATTCAAATTGTCTAAAGCTAAATTATCATTCCCAAACCTTTTTGTCAGTCTGGTTGCCGTCACGAAGAACATTTTTAATTTACTCTCCTAAATAGGTAAATCGAAAGAACTCCGGAAGAGATCAGCAATACAACGTTCAATGGGAATACAAAGCCAAAACCGTATTCAAACCATCCAGCCCAATTTTGACCAGGGGAGTCATTTCCTCTGCCTATATTCAATATCATGGGACCAGAATGTGTCTTTTCCATACTGCTTATGTTAAAATGAAAATTCGGTGTAAGCGATGTAAAAAAATTGACTGTACTGTTGGAATCTGAAGACAAATAGTACGCCATCACGTGTTGGGTACCGAAGTTAACATAACTTATTTCCGATTTCAAAAAATTTGTTTGACCAAAATAGTATGAGGGAAATCCTGTGTAACTTTCAGGGGACATGGTCGTTTCATTACTGGATATACTAAAATTTTGTGTTCCAGCATTTACTTTATTTCCATTTGGAAACAGTAAATTGATGAGAGCGTATTCACTTCCGGTAAGATTTCCTCCATAGTGGTCTATTTGTTTAACATAACCCAAAAAAGGAATACCGGGAAGCTTATTGCCATTGAAAATAAATTCGGATTGGCTTGTAGGGTATATCTGGTAGAGATTAGCACCAACTTCATAATGTTCAGAACCCATTTTAGTTATATTTATTGTTACCCCATAATAATATGAAGTGCCATTTTTTGCCGAAAAAGAGCCAAAAACTCCATAGTATTCAAGAGAAATCCCATGCTGAAAACTATCGTGGTATTTTTCATGGGGATAAGTGTTGAAAACGTAAGTCGAAACTGGGATAAAATTAATCAATATACCTATCATTAGCAATGCAATTATCAAGGCTGTGAATTTTCTCATCTATTGTCACCAATAAAATAAATAATATAAAATAAATTTAATCAAACGTCAAACGAGAAATCAAACGAAACCGGGAGAAAACCAGATCCAGATTCATAGTATGAAGTGCCGTATACATAAACATAATTCTCGTAGTTTCCACTGTTACTATTATATACCATTTGATTCACTAAAGTACCTGTAATATGCTGCCCCAAAGCAGAATTTAAACTATAGTCAACAGAACTTTTAAGTGATGTAGAAGACTCCGAACTTGATGTTCCGGTAATAGATCCACCGTCAGGCCATACACCTCCTGTATTAGTCACTAATTTCGTGTTGGTATTCAATTGAAAATCTCCGTTATTATAAGTGGCAAAATATTCCCAATTATTATTGACCCAAGCCATATGAACTCCAAAAATATCAGTTGCGTAAACCTGGCTGTCTGCACTGTTATTATACGTGTCAGCATGTGCAACTCCCGACAGAATCACCACAACAAAGAATGCTGACAGAACATATACAAATGCTTTAACTAAAAACAAATTCCTGTTTTGGCTAGTAAATTTCGTCTTTGTATTCATTAAATGTATATAAAGTAAATATATAAAAATTTTACTATCGACTGTAAGAGGTCAGTCACCTGAAGTTATCCCGGCTTAGCCCTGAACGGAAGTTTTCCTCTCTTTCTGCACGTTTCGAGAACACTGTATACTCTTGTGAAGTCCCTTGCTCCTCTGACTGATCGTGATCCACCAGATATTTTCCTGCAGATGACTATGGGTCTTATTGCCCTTTCCACCCTGTTATTGGTAGGTTCAACAGATCTGTCAATAACAAAACGGAAGAGATCATCCCTCTTCCTCTTCAGCTGATTCCTCACAAAACCTGAACATTTCTTTGATTCATACGGAACATCGATTTGACGGAATTCATCGTACAGGGCTTCGAGCATCTCCTCGCTTATCTCTTCAGGAGGTTTCTCGAGAAGCTTCTTTGCCCTGTCGAACACTGATTTCAAGATGTTAAGAATGTATCTTCCCTCCGATTCATTGTACTGGATGAGTTCCTTTGCATCCTTCATGATGTGTGCCCAGCACCATCCCTGTCTGTTCTTTGTGATCTTTGCAAGTTTCACGTATCCGGAAAACCCATCATGCATGTCCACACCTTCATGTTTTCCAAGTACCTTTTCCGGAACCTCATGTGATCTTGATCCCGTAATGTACAGTGTTTCACCTTCAGTTACGAATACCCACATGTACCTGTTCTTTCCATCCACTCTCCATGATGTTTCGTCAATGTATCGTGACTTTGCCTTCCTTATTCTACCCACAAGATTCCTGTATGCAGATCCAAGA
>JAKBSB010000030.1 GCA_021845155.1 Thermoplasmata archaeon | reverse complement strand
GCAGCATGAGGTTTCCAATTGATCTGGACCCGTTCCTGTGCATCTTCCTGTGAAGATTGTGGTGCTTCATGAGCCAGGGCCTGATCTCGCTGTCCCATCCGTTCTGGTACATCTGGAGGTCCCCGGCAGATATGGCGTTGCCGGCATATTTCCCTGTCCAGAATGCTCCCTGCAGGCCACCGGCTGTTGTATTCAGCACTGCATTCACCATATCTCCAACGTAAAGCCTGTTTCCTTCAATGACCCTTTCGGATGGCCTTGAGAGTGGAATCTGGTGTGCCATTGTGTGCAGCATTTTTCCATCCACTTCCGGAAATTTCCTGGTAAACTTCTCAAGAACAGTTTTCGGCTGTTCTCCAGAAAGGGGATAATAACATACGCCTATCTTCCTTGTTGAGTCACTGTCTGCGAAATCCCAGAAATATCCTCCGGGGGCCATGTCGCTGAACCAGAGTATCATCTGGAAATCATCCCTTCTTGGCAGTTCCCTTGTTTCCTCGTATGCAACGAGCACATTGTTCCTGTCCAGTTTCTGGCCAAAAGTGGACTGGGGTCCGCTTGCCATTACTATATTCCTGCCCTCATACTCTTCATTGGCCGTTTTTACCTTATTCCCATCTACCGAAATGACCTGGGTTTCCATTTTTATGTTGAGTTCTCCCGCAAAATCCTTAGCCAGGTATTTCTCGTATTTCGTGAAATCATAAACAAGCCCGACCGGTTTGTCAAAGCTCAGGGAGATGCTCCTTCCCCTGTCGGTCTGGAACTTCATTGCGTAGATTTTTGATGCAACAATGCTGTCATCCGTGGGCATGCCGATTCTTTTAACCCATTCCAGTGAGACTGCTCCGGTAGACCTGACAGGAAGCCCTATTTCCTTCTTTCTGTCCAGGATAATGTATGATTTGCCTGCCTTCTTCAGTGCAATGCCGGCTGAAAGCCCACCTGTACCTGCCCCAACTATGACTGCATCATAATCCTTTTCCATCTGATCAGCTACTCCGGCTATTTGAAGCTGGTTAAAAAGATTTTGACCGTTCCGGATTCAGGCCGGAAGGCATATGAATCATTCCTCAATGGTTCCTTCCCTGCTTCCTATGAAGTCCTGTATAAGTTTGGCAGCGAGCATGGAAGTGTTTCCGTTGTCGTAAACTGGTGTCATTTCAACGATGTCGAAACTCACGATTTTTTTGCCCAACCCGTTTATAAGGGTTCTGACATCAGTATCGGATAGGCCGTAAGGTTCCGGGGTTCCCACTCCCGGCGCAAATGACGGATCAAAGCCGTCCATGTCAATGGAGAAATAGACGGGACCCGATATCTTCTCCCTTAACTGGTCCAGTACTTCCCCTATTCCATGTTTCATGACGTAACGGGCAGAATAGAAAGATACCTGGTCCATGAGGCCCGATTCCTTTTCCTCCTGGGAAGTTGACCTGGTGCCGATTGATGATATGCGATTTTTTCCAAGAATTTCAAGGCATCTCCTGGTTATGCACGCATGGTTGAATTTGCTCCCCATATAGGTGTCCCTGAAATCAGAGTGAGCGTCAATTATGACCATGTAAGCATCTGCAAGGTTTCTCACCATGCCGCTTGTAAGGGAGTGCTCACCGCCAAGCATTATGGGAATCTTTCCGTCCCTGTAAAGTCTGGAGCCAACCTGTTGTACTGTATCAATGACCTCTTCTGCGTCCTCTCCAACCTCCAGATTGCCAAGATCGCATATTGGAATTTCAGGAAAATTGACATCGTACCATGGATCATATGATTCCAGGTTGTCATACGCATGCCTTATTGAATCTGGTGCCAGCCTTGAACCCCTCCGGTAGCTTGAGGTGTTATCAAATGGAACACCGAAAATCACGTACCTGGATTCGCTGTATGATGAATGTGCGTCCGGAAGAGTGGGGAGATAAAAAAGATCAGTCAGTTCTGGAACATTATCTTCCGTTTTCCCATTGCTTCCCAATACGATACCTCTGTTCCTACCTTTATCTTGTCCGCGTCAGCAGGATCAAACTGCATTACGAATGTTTCAAATGTGTCGCTGTCCATCAGCTGTGCCTCATTGTTTCCTATTGAGAGGACCTGTGCATTCTTCTTTTCAATAATGGGAACCTTCACCTTGTGCTTAACAGGGTAAACTACACTTCTTTTCTGTGAATCGAAGACACCGATAGCGACAATTCGTCCCTTGGCTTCCCCATGTTTTCCCGGCTTGGACATGGTGATTTCCATAATTTTGCATGGAGCGTCATCGATAAGCATGTATCTCCCGACTTTTAATTCTCTTACTTCGGCTTCTTGCCAGCTCATAAAGTTCAATACGGTGATATGACAAGTATTTATATACTTTGTCCGGGATTTTTATATTTATATTCTTTGTAAAAATTAAGTGAAAACCTTTCCCTTCAGGCCTGTTTTGTCCACTGGAGAGGGTTTTCCTGTCTCCTTGAGGATTTTTCCGTCAACCATGACCATGCATATATTTGAAGGGTTGGCGGAATAGACGATGCTGTTTACTGCATTTTCCTCTGAAACAGGGAATATGTTTGGCATTGACGCATCTATCATGATGATGTCGGCCTTCTTCCCTGCTTCGATGGAACCTGTGCTTTCATCCCCAAGAGACCTGGCACCGTTTACTGTTGCCATGTCAAGTATCTCCTGTGCCTTCATCAGCGAGGGGTTCCATCGTTCGTTCTTTACTGACAGGGCCGAGAATTTCATGGCTTCAAACATATTCAGGGAGTTGTTGCTCCCGTTGCTGTCGGTTCCCATGGATATTGTAATGCCGTTTGCCATCATTTCCGGGACAGGTGGGACTCCGCCAACACCAAGCTTGAAATTGCTGACTGCATTCCACGAGACTTTTGTTCCGGATTTTGCCATAAGTTTAACTTCGCGGAGTGTAGCCCAGACAGAATGGGCTGCAAGAATGTTTTCATTAAGGAAGCCTATATCGGAGAGGTGTTCCACCGGCCTCTTTCCGTTATGCCCTTTCACAAAGTTGTAAACCTCTTCCCTGGTTTCTGCGAGATGGGTGTGAATGATAGTGCCATACTTTTTTGCAATTTCTGATGCCGAAGCGTATATATCATCTCCTGCAACATATATCCCCTGTATCCCGACGGAAGGAGTTATTCGATCTTTTCCCCTGAACTCCCTGATGAACTGTTCGGCATTGTCAGGGGTGTCACCATCCTGGGTTGTGAATTTCCTGTCAAGCGTCACCCATGAAAGATAGCCGCGGATGCCTGAATCAATAACGGCCCTAGCTATGATATCTTCAGAATAATACAGGTCTGCAAATGAGGTAATTCCGTTGTTTATCATTTCGGAAATACCGAGAACTGAAGAATTGTAGATGCCTTCCGGAGTCCGCCCGGAGTCAAGCTTGAATGTCAGGTCAAGAAACTTCTGCAGGTCAACATCATCCAGCCTGTTCTTGAGATGTGACATGGCCACATGGCAGTGTGTATTGATGAAGCCCGGAAGAACTATGTTTCCATCTGCTTCTATTATCCTGTCGGCATCGGTGGAAGTTTCTCCAATCTCACTTATCCTGTTGCCCTTTATGAGGATATTTCCTCTTTTTACCTCCCTTTTTCCGTTCTGGGTAACTATTATGGCATCCCTGATGAGAGTGCTTTGCATATGATGGTCATGGCAGGATCATTTATATTTTTGACCTGAACTGAAAATGAATGTCATGCCTGAAAAAAGAGACGATCTGTGAACAGTTCATCTTTTATCCCTTTTGCCTGGATTGCCTTCAGTACGCTTAGATAACTCCACCTTTTTTTAGCTGTATCTCTGTCTCCTTCATCTTTTTCTTTGCAAGATTGTCTGCGGATTTTGAGCTTTTTCTCACCGCAATTATCATGATGAGGATGGCAACAGATACCCCGAATATCTGGAGACCGTATCTTGAAAGAACATCAACTGCAACGAAAACAGCAACCCCAATCAATGCCCCAGCTATGACTGGATAGGGGAGGGCGTTGGCCCTGACAGAACGATCTTCGTCCTTTTCAATGAGGAATGAAGCTATGAAACCCACAACCACAAATGCAAATGTGATTAGCAGGAATGGATCGATCTTGAAATGTGTGTCTGCAAGAGGCAGTGCAAGCTGGTAACCATTAAGGATAAGTGTGTAGATTGCCAGTGCTTCCCTGAGGTAGACAGATGTAGCAGCGGAAAAATAGCTCACACCCGTATATGTCATGGTGTGTGCTATAGCAAGCTGGTCCAGGAAGGTCCCCAGTGAGAGGAAAAGGTAAGTGATTGAACCATGTATTCTTTTTGCAAATATCCCCTCCACTGCAAATATAATTCCCAGGCTGAAAAAGAAGGTTATTCCAGTCGTTATGGTGAGTGGAATCTTTATTCTTCCTATGAGGAATATCGGGGAGATTATGCCTGCTGCTGTGAGCGCAGTGTTCAGGAAAACAAGTGCACCGGCAAGGGCTGCAACCGGGTATACGAACCTTGAAATTTTCCTGGGTGTCAGGTGTTTTATGAAAGGTATTGCTATGATCACCCCCAGCATTGATATGTAAAGGGAAGTGTCTATTTTTGGCACAACATAAAAGATGAGAAGTATTGCGGGCGATATTATGAGAAGATTTACCGGAATCCTCTTGAAAGACTGATCCATTCAATACCCCTCATTTGTCATCTTTCCATACCTGTATTCAGACATCAGTCTCATGAGAAGATCATTCTCCCTGGCCACTGAACTTTTCAGCCCTATGCTCTGGAAGAATTTCGCCACATTGTTCAGGTATCCCCTTTCGACCAGTCCGGCACTTGCAAGCAGTTTTTCATAAACAGGGTCGTCCTTCGCCTCCGTAAATCCCCTTGGGTCCACAAGGAAAATGAACACCCTCTTTCCTATCTTGTAGTCCTTTGGATTCCCGCCGTAAAACGACTCAGGATACGAGAATGGGCTTATCAGGAATATGAGGGCATTCTTCTTTATCCTCTTCTTCACCTTTTCCATGAGCGAAAGGATATTGAATGTACCGTCCGGCCTTATTTCAGACACAAGCTTCTCGAGATTCTTGACGGATTCTTCTGATTTTGTGGGTGCAATGAAATGGTCATGTGCAGATGAATCAACCATGAAACCGACTCCGTCATGATTCTTCAGGATCGCATATGATGCATTGATTACCACGTTGACTATCCTGTCATACATCCTCTTCTCGGCTGTGCCCTGATTCACGTTCCAGCTGTAGTCCATGGCGAATATAACGTCGATTGGTTTCTCCTCCTCCATCTGCTTGATGTAGAGATCTTCTCCATTAATGGCACCGTACCTGTTCCAGGCGACATACCTGAAATCATCGCTTTCAGTATACTGTCTTACACCGTAGAAATCGTAACCCTGCCCAACTTTCCTGGAATAGTGCACCCCCATGTAGAATACAAAATTGCTCAGCCTCTCGCTTCTCTGTGTGTGTATATCCGCTATTGCAGGTGCCACACTTACCTCGTCTATCCTCGGTATTGTGTATTCCACCAGGCAGAGCTTCATCGGGTCCTGGGTGTAAACCTTAACCGGACCAATCTTGTACTTCCCTATTGCTATTGATTCTATTGAATAGTGTTTTTTAACTTCATCCCCTGGTTCCAGTGAAAGAAAACCTTCAAATTCTCCAGAGGTTTTGAAAACATCTGAAAGTGTGTCAAAATAGTGGAAATAGACTCTTTTTTTCCCCCTGTTCCTGAAAACTATCTCTATATCAACAGTCTGGAATTTTCTTGAGCTCTTTCCCGGAATGATTCTCTTTGTGTCAACATTGTAAAGATCCAGGGCGGGACCCCTGTTGAATAGAAGTATATCTGAAGATACCACGAAAAACAGGATAACTGCAAGGGCTATGTAATACGGATACCCCAGAAGAAGTGATTCGAAGATTCCGTAGGACAGTATTGCCAGCAGAAGATATCCTGATTTCTTTATCATTTAGGCGTATCAACTTCCGAAATTATTTCATCAATAATCCTGTTGAGTGTACCGATCACATCATTGCCGTTCTCTATCATGGCTTCCGGCCTCAGGATGAGACGGTGGTTCAGAAGTTCGCGGCTCAGGTATTTTATATCCTCCGGAATGACATAGTCCCTGCCATTCAGGAATGCATTTGCCTTTGCTGCGTTAAGGTATTTTGTGGTGGTCCTTGGGCTGGCCCCGACGAATATAAGGTCATGTTCCCTGGTCTTCCTTATGATGTCCACCACATATGTTATTATCTCATCGCTTGCATAGACCTTTTTCATCTCTCCCCTGAGCATTATGATCTTTGCCCCATCCAGAACGGAATCTTCCTCTGAAGGCGGATCTGTAATTGATTTCAGTATCCTCAGCTCTTCCTCCCTTGTGGGATAGGTCAGGATGCACCTGAACAGGAATCTGTCCATGAGAGCTTCAGCAAGAGGGAATGTTCCTTCCTGCTCAATCGGGTTCTGAGTGGCAATAGCCAAGAAAGGTTCTGGAAGGGGGTTTATATCTCCCCCAACTGATACATGCTTCTCCTCCATTCCCTCAAGGAGAGCCGACTGCACCTTTGGAGGAGTCCTGTTTATTTCATCCGCAAGGAGGACATTGGCGAATATTGGGCCCTTCCTGAACTCCATTTTCCTTGTTTCAAGGTTGAACACTATGCTTCCGGTGATATCTGATGGAAGCATATCCGGGGTGAACTGGATCCTCTTGAAATCCATGCAGAGATTTTTTGCAAATTCACTTGCCAGCATTGTCTTTGCCAGTCCTGGAACCCCCTCCAGAAGAATATGGTTCCCGCTCATGAGCGATATGAACATGAACCTGATGATCTTCTCTGATCCGATTACCCTCCTCCCGATTGCATTTTCAATATCCTTTACACTTTTCCTTACATCCTGCAGATCCGACAAATCAAGTTCCGTCATAGAACCCTCCCCTTTTCCATCTTTTCCATCTCCACTGTGCTGAACTTCAGCTTCTTAACCTGTGCGTAGGTTTCAAGTATCTGGTTGAACGTTTCATTTCTAAGTTCCAGCCCCTTCTTCTTTCTCCTTGAATACGAGGACTGGCTCATGTTTTCGTATTTGGAATACCTCTTCATGAGTATCTTGAGATTCTGCCTGATCGTTTCCATGTTGTCCATCTCCTTGAGTATTGGGTTAAGGTAATGCCTGTAATCGTCATTCTTGATGAATTCCAGCTCCCTGTTGAAGAAATCCGTTGGAACTATGAATTTCTCCCTTTTCTGCTCAAGAGTTGGCAAACTGTCGATCTTGGTCTTCCTTGATCTCCTCTGTAGTGAGAAGGTTGCGCCGAATATCAGCACAATCGGTATCAGGAACCTGAACAGTAACAGCGGGTATGCCCTGATATTCTGCATCCACATTCCGAAAAAATAACCAATGACACTACTCAGGATTGACAACTTCACTCTCCCCGTTGCCTTCAGTTTCCTGGGAATCTTCCTTCATATTTTCCTGCTTTGTCTCCTTTGGTTCATCCCTGACATTTTCATTCATCTTCCTTATCTCAACATTTGGAAAATAGAGTTTTGCAATGTCCATATAGTTGTATATATCAGTGAGTCTGTCCACTATTGTGCCTTCATCCACAACATAATCCTTTGAAAACCTGGCCTTCTCGTATAAATCAAGGTAAAACAGGGTGAGCTTCTTGAGGGCGCTTAACTTGTCCGCAAGTTTCTCCTCAGGTTCAGGTGCCGAAGCCATTGCCTCCACTATAGCGTGATTATCCACATAACCTGTTTCCGGTATGTCAATACCGAATTTTTTCAATGATCTTATGAAGAAATACCTGTTGCTTTCATTTGTAACCGGAGCTTCTGAAAAATACCTTATATAGTCATTCTTCACGGAGTTGTATGCGAGAATTACAGCATCCCTGTATTCCTCGTTTCCTATCAGCTTCCTGGTTTCCACTATGGGCGTGATATCCCCGATAGTTTTTACCTCCACGATCCTCTCCACGTGACTCTCGACTGCACCTCTCCTCTTGTCCTTCCTGTCTTTTTTCTGCTTGACTGGCTTTTCAGGCTTTGCTGCCTTTGATTTTTTTTGCGGTTTCCTATTTAATATACCCATTTTATCACCTCAGGAATAACTCCCATTGACTGCAACATACATATAATAAGCATACAATTCAACAGGGCTGTTGAAGCTGAAGAATTTTGTATCCTTCACCAGCTTTATATTTACGCTTTCAGGGTCTGCTGTTATTTTTGAATATGATGTCAAATTTATAAATCCATCATTGCGGTAAACATTCACCTGCGACCCGGACAGACTCATGGAGACGTTGCTTATATCTGGTGGACTCGTATTCAGGGAAAGATTCACAGAATAGAGGTAGTCGCTGTAGTTCAGGCCCAGGGTGCCATTCAGATATACATAATTTCCTGAAATAAATGCCGTGGTGTTGTAAGTGCTGTATACCTCGCCGGTCATGTTTGCATAAACATTGAATATATTCTTGCCAGGTGAAAGATCAGCCGTATTTGAGTATACCGGGGTCCGGCTTCCATTGATCGCCATCCCGACCTGTATGCTGTTTGATCCGTATTTTTCCCTGGTTATGTTGACCTGCGTTTTTCTGTCCCCTTTCATTACAATGCTACTTATTCCGTTAAGATTATAATACCATTCTGCCGATGAGTTTGCATGAATAATAATCAGATACGGATCAATGTAGATGGTTGAGGTTACGTTGGCAGAAGTTATATTTGACCAGAAACTTTTCTGGACAAAATAGCTGTTGGAGTACAGGAACGAATAGTTCCCTTCAGGGAGCCTGAAATAATATGTCCTGTTAATTCCAACCTGCCTGCTTCCGTTATAATTTATTTTGAATATGTAATCCTGTGTCTCGTTAAGTGAATTCAGCGGCACACTGTTGTTTGCATAGGTTGAATTATAGGCATTGCGAATGTAAAGTGCATTCGTAAAAACAGGTACCGGATGCAGCTTCAGGATCGTTGTGGTGTTCTTTTCCACATTCACCACAGTGGCGTTGCCGTGATTGTAAAGAGTTTCAGCAAGAACAGTATAGTTCCCCTTTACGTTTAAATTGAATGTGACATTTCCGGTTGCATTGGTGGTTCCGATGGCCTTATACTGGGTGCCGTCGATCATGAAATAGATTTCATACTGGGTGTATGATAATGATCCGGTGATGTTTTCCAGATGCAGGGTAAGCGTCACGGGACCAGAACCGGTCACGTTTGAAGATGCTGAAGAACCGTTCAGCAATGATGAGACTCCCGGCCCGCTGAGTCCGGGTATACCAGTGCTGGAACCTGGTGCAGATTGCCCTATGCCGTTTCCAATGCTTGCCGAAAGGTTCAGCGAGAAGTTTACGTCTGTCATATTTTTGTTAAGCGATATGTTGACGGATCTTGATCCTGTAAAACCGTAGGCTGTTGCATTTATGGAGTAAAGGCCGTTAATGGAGAACATGCGGTAATAGCCGGTAGATCCTGAAACATTGTATTCCACAAGTGATCCATCCTTGGAATAGAGTCTGACAGTCGCACCGGAAAGGCCTGTACCCGGTCCAAATATCTTTACAAAGCCGCTCACATAGAATATATGGCTCTGCAGTGGAACCAGGGAAAAGTTATGGGTAGTATTCCCTGTTATGCTTATATTGAAGAAATATGGATGGTAAAAGGTTGCGTTCACTGCAAATGAATAGTTTCCTGTGTATGCTAAACCCAACCTGTAATAACCGGTATTATTGGTAGTTACATTTTCAGCAAATATTGTTCCGTTAATTTCCGTGTAGAATATAACTGCGGTATCAGCAACCGGTTTTCCATCCAGCGAATTTGTGATGTTTCCGCTCAGGGTAATATTCAGCGTGCTGTTGGAATAGTTTATCCTTGAATTATTCCCATTGAGATACTTTGTTATATTGCCGGGAACGTTTTTTGATACATTAGTGCTGTTCGCCTGTCCTACCGTTGATCCGGTCGGCATTGGGTCCTTGTTTGTTAGAGTAATATTCACATCTGTCAGGTTATTCATGACAGTTCTTTCAGTGAAATTATAGCCGTATGCGGCGTCCACAGCAGTTATGATGTCCATGCCATATGGAACCTTTATCCTGTATGCGCCCGTACTGTTTGTGGTCGTGTTGCTTGCCGGACTTCCGTAAAGTCCTACTGTTGCTCCCGAAATAGTCTTGTTTTCACGGTTGAATATAAAACCTGAGACATTGAACTGGGCCTTTGCAGAAACATTTATGATAAGATTGAAATTGCTGCTTGATTTGCCGGAGACAATAACATAATAAGGATCTGGGATTGGATTCATGCCCCTTTTAGATATGGTTATTCCATAGGTTCCATTAGGCACATTTAGTGAATATTTTGCACTTTGGGATGATTGTGCCGTGTATCTGCCAAAGGTGCTTGAAAAATATATCTGCACACCCGGAACAAGTGTTTTGTTGCTGAATTCTGTCAGCCCGCTTATGCTATACCTGGTTGCAGGGCTAAGTGAAACATTAACCCATGCACTGGATAGACCGATAGTATCCACGCTCACTATTTCAGGGTTGTAGTCCTGCACAAAATATGAAAGATCCCCTTTGCCCTGGTGAACCATCACGTATGAATAATAACCGTTTGATCCGGTATCAATCTGTGTATAATACTGGTTCTCGGAAACAGTTAAAATTGAGCTTGCTACAGGTGAACCGGGAGATGAGGCATTTGTTATATATCCTTCAATTTCGACAGAGGAAGAGCTTGTTGAAGAGAAGCCCGTGGTCTGAACCCCGCTTGACAGCCCCTGGATGTCGCCTAGAAGGCCTTTCATCAGTTGCTCAAGGTAATGCATGAGGGACAGAAGGAAACTGGGAATATTTGACATATTCAGGCCATTGCCGTTGAAGCCAGTTTGACTTGATATGCCCTCAAGATGGGATAGTCCGGAAGAAACTTTCTGATTTTCAAAAACATGATCTACAGGGACGGGATTAGTGCTGGGATAGGTCATGGGTAATGCAGCAAAAACAGTAGGAATCATTAGCGCTCCTACCACTAAAAGAGCCAGAGAT
>JAKBSB010000029.1 GCA_021845155.1 Thermoplasmata archaeon | reverse complement strand
GTGGTATCTGAGATCACTGGCCCAATCAGGCATATTCCGGGTAATGCGCAAGGAATCCGTTGATCCTTCAACCGTAATAAACCAGCTTCTTTCGGATGGAAACATTTCTAAATCAGATATAGAATCGACAGGTAACGGATGGAGGATGTCCAGAAATGCTTCAAGGAGAGCGTTACGCTATCTTTCTATTTTCCTTGATAAAAACGGCAATATTGCTCCTACCAGGGAGACCGTATGGGTTACTCCAAGCCAGGATGATGTTCTGTCCAAGTATTCCATCTCCATGGATTTAGATAAACTCAGTAATGAAATTATCTCAAACAATCAGATTGGTGACGAACCCGTGGAGTTTTACTTGCACTTCAATCCAAGAATAGTTTCTGACAGGGTAAAAGCAGAAGTCAAGAAAAAGATGGAACCAGAATACATGCCTGCGAGAGTTGAGGTGACCGACGCTTGATTTTATCATATCATTTTCCGATAACTGGGCTGATCTATCACTTACAAATCCTAAAGAATTCGTGGAGGATATGATCTTCAATGGTGCCCGGGGATACATCGCACACAGCGGAGAAGGCCAGAAGATTGTTGTTATGAAAATACCAGGAGAAGATGAGAATGTTCTTCACACTCTGATCCACGAGATGTCACACGCAAGGCCGGGGCATCTTTATCGTAAGGATTTCCCTAGAGGCCTTGCTGAGAGCGAGTCTGAGCTGTCCACATATCTTGTTGGTGCCCATTTTGGATTTGACTTCAAGGGAGATTCTGCAGCATATATCAAAGGATGGCTGGATGATGCTAAGGCCAAAGGCAGCAACCTTGGAAAGGAGAACATCGACAGGGTGATGAACAATGCAAGATTGTTGATAAATGAGATATCACAGAATATATGAGGAGTGAATAACTCTAAAATCGAAGAATAGATTAATAAGCGTATAAAATGTTATCTTTGATAGGTATGTCATTGTCATATCGTCCTACAATTATACTTGTAAGCTGGAAAGGTGCCATTTACGGGTCACGGAGGTCATATTAATATGAGTTTTAGTATGAAGGAATTGACTCCCGAAAGATTGCTGGGCAGGGAATTGAATGATGTGGAGCAAAAAAATTCACCCAGGACTTTATTTGTTTCTGGTTCTATGGAAATACCATTGCATGTGCCCAGATGTGCAATTGTTGGAACTAGACTACCGTCATCTGAGGGTCGGCGAGTAGCCAGAGAGTTGGCTCAATTTTTATCAGAGCATGGTATAACTGTCATAAGTGGGTTGGCTAGGGGAATTGATAGCGAAGCACACAAAGGGTCCATTGAATCCGGAGGACGTACGATAGCGGTAATAGGGACACCATTAGATAAATTCTATCCAAAAGAGAATATGGAATTACAGAAAGAATTGATGAAAAACCATTTGGTAGTGTCTCAATTCAAAATCGGCCAACCAGTTTTTCCTGGGAATTTTATCCAACGAAACAGAACAATGGCACTACTGTGTAATGCTTCAGTTATTGTTGAAGCAGGTGACTCAAGTGGAACACTGAGTCAAGGATGGGAAGCTTTGAGATTGGGTAGACCACTTTTCATTTGGAATTCTATATTCAAAAAAAGTGATCTGAAATGGCCAGCTAAAATGTTACAGTACGGTGCCATACGTTTCGAAGATTTCACTTCTATATTGGAAATGCTTCCATCGAGTGACTCTCAGTATGAGCTCCCAGAGTTGTAATAACGTTAAACATTAAAACTTTAGAGTATGGAGTATTGTTTGCATATACCCCCAGGCCAAACTCAACAGACCAGAGCTTGATAGAAACCATGAATAATACAAGGAAATGGACTTACTTGCTAAAGCAGGACCAGATGGTAAGTGTAAAAGGAATGACGAAAATGATTTCCATGTCAAGCTATGTTGCGTCATTTGTTAGCAAAAGACTTTCAGAGTTACCTTTTTCAGATTTCTTTGATAAGTATACAGCGCTGGTCCCGATACCTGGCAGTTCTCAAATTCCAAAAGACGGCTTGTGGGTTCCGAAAAGATTAGCAACTGAAATGGTAAATAAAGGAATTGGATATAGTGTGATTCCTTGCCTGACACGTAAATACCCAATTAGAAAATCTGCTCTGGCAGGCCCTGGTGATAGGCCTTCTCCATTGGAGCATTACTCATCAATGTCAGTGAATAATGCTATAACTGATTTTAATAAAGTGGTACTTATTGACGATGTTATAACTAAAGGGTCAACCTTAATTGGAGCTGCGAATATATTACATGATGCTTTCCCAGAAATCGAAATAAAGGGCTTTGCAGTGATAAGAACAATGAGTGATCCTTCAAAATTTAGGCAATGGTTCGATCCAATCAAGGGCACTATTAAATTAAGACCAAACGGCGACTCCGTTCGAAATCCATGAAACTCAAAATCATTATTGCCTTGTTAACTTTTCCCTTATAACCCAAACATCCTTATCTAACTAAGCATTGAACATATTATGTCAGTAGAACCAAAATGTGACAAATGCGGTAGCACCTGTATTAAAGAGACAATAACTGGAGGAATGACACAAACAGTATACTGGGAAGATGGATATGTAGTTCGTGCAGAAACGACCTACGAAAAAAATGATGACCACTCAGAATTCTTTTGCAAAGATTGCAAAAATAAATTCTAAGCAATAACTGATAGTTATCTAGTGACCTTTGTTACTGCAATAAGTTTTTCTGTCATTCAAACGGTAATAAGTGGAATAAGTTAACTTTTGGAGTAAAGCTTCATGAGCTTCAGAGAAAAGCCTCGTACATCTTTCTAGTTGATCTTCACGTAAACCATGACAACTCGATTCTTTCCAGAGTTGTAATGTAACTCAGCTTGGTCTGCCAGAAGATCTATAGAGTTTTCCACACATTTGAGGGTTGCTTTTTCAAAAACATCAGTTACAGTTTAAGGGTAACCTCCACAATATAGAAAAGATAAACTCTAATAATGTTCATCCAGTAATATTCTCTTACCCCTTCTCCCCATCATATTTGCCTTACTATTTTGACCGAATGTTTTTCCAATACAGAAGTGACGTCGTGTGTTTTAGCAATAAGGTCCCTTTTGCTTCCTGTGCATCCATACCCCTTTCTATTCCATTTCCAGTTAATTCGGAAAGAATAGAAATAATTCTGGCCTTTTCCAGAAGTATGGGGTTGTTGCTGTTTTGAAGGATCATTAGAAGTTATCACTTCGCTCAATTCAACAGCTTTAGTGAATGGAACCACAAATAAACGATTTGGGATTGTGTTTACCTCATGGGTTGCAATCAACAGAAAATCCCATTCATATTTTCCAAGAAGTTTGCCACTTGAGTCAACATCGACTCTGAATGCAATATCACTTGTATCCCAATTTCTGTACTTAATTTGGTACCTTCCAGGTTTAAGTCCCTCACTAGTTTGGAGCTTTATAGCGTCTGGGCCCCGCATAGTTTGCCCTTCTAGGAGATGCATTCCTGTCATAGAGCTGACCATAAATTCCCCTAGGCCGCCTATGTTTAATTTCTTACCTCCAAGTCTACTCTCAAACACTTGCAATGAACAAACTTGTTTGAAAATCTCGGTCGCTCCTGTTTCCCCAATAACTAGAAAATCCTTCTCGGTAAGAGTGAATTTTCTTGGACATCCAATCTTTTTCAGAATTATTTGATTTAGTTCTGCGCAAGCCATATAACCAGAGACAGCTTTGATTATGTTTCTATCCCACTGAGATTAGAAAATATTTCAGTTTCCCTTTTAAATCAAGCCAATTCATCTTGTACACATTCATCAACTCAATATATTCACTTGTATGGCCAGTTGGTTTTTTGATCATGCCATGTAATGATTTTTCTTTCCTAAACATTCGATAAATCCCCTCTTTTTCTTTGTCGTTGTAGAAATTCATGTCACTAGTGAGAAACAAAAAGTAGGAAGGGGCAAATCCACAGGCAGCCAGCTGTTCTAAGAAACGGATGTCTTTGCACGATGCATACATCTGCTCCGGGTATTGACCGTTGGTGGGATATTTAATTTCTATACAATGTCTGCCGTCTCCGCTGACCGATGAAACATACAAATCCATCTCCTTCTTTAAGAATTCCACTTTATTTAGACCCAAGGTGGTTATGTTTCTCTCGAAGGATAGTGCATAATCCATACCGAACAACTCTCTGATAATAACCCCCAACTCGAACTGAACGCTTGCTTCATTATATATCTCTATTGAGCCTTCGTTCAGTCTTTCTTTAAATTCGGTAAATGCCGAATTGACATTGAACTTCATCCTAGCGACCTTCTCTAACCTAACTTGCAAAATTTAGATGAACTCTGAAGAGTACGTCTTAACGGCAGCATTAACTTCCTTACGCAATGCATGCTCCTCTGTATCTGATAATATCGGATATCCCATTGGCAATGTCTTCATTGTTTTTGCCGTAAGTGCTCTTTTCATCACGCTTTTGGAAATAGAGTCGTGAGGATAAATTCTGATACTATTCCTCTTGAACTTCACAATCAATGGATACATTTCTGGGTTCCAGTTTCCAGAATATTCAGAATCTGGGTTGTTGTAAAGGACCTTCTCGACAATCCCGTCTCCAACTATTTCCCATTTATAAAAGAAATAAACTCTCGAATCATTTGTTAAAAGGTGATTTGGAACCGGGAATAACATCCTGTGATCCCTCCATGTCGCCTTGACCTTGTCCTCATTGTCGTCCGTCATTTCATAGTGAACTGCATAGTGATAGGCATAACCCCTGTTTGGCAAGATGTCAGATAGGTACCCCCTTAATGCCCCTCGATTAAAGCTTATTCGCTCCTCTTTAGTCCATTCACCTTCCTTTGTTACTCCAAACTCCTCGTCGCTATGTGGGAAGATGCAAGAAATGGCTTCTTTCTGTTCTGTCATTTAGAGAAATTATGCACCTTTTATTAAATTTTCTCATACAAGAAATTTACTTTCCATGAAGTAGTGATTCGAAAGGGGTTTTTCTGTTCAGAGGACAGTAATGCCACAAAGATGGTGTTGTGCCACAGAAAACAGCCTATTTAAAAGTAGTGCTGCCTTGTTAGGAAAAATTGGTACTGCCCTTCGTTAACTCTTCTCTTAAAACTTAACTCCATTTATATGCTCATTCCATGGATCCATGTGGACACAGCACTCAAACCCCATGGAAAGCGTTAAGTTTTGTCAGTATCTTAACATGTACGTTGAGAGCCATTGTTAGATCATCGGAGAAGTTTGAGGTGAGGATCCTCAGACCGGTTGAGTTTGAAAAGATAAGGGATAGCATGGATCCTGATACCAGGAGAATATGTACCTCTCTTCTTTCGACGGGAATGAGGTATGCGGAACTGCAGAGGTTCAGGGAAAACCCGGAATGGCTTGATGGGAAGTTTGTATACCTTCCTAGGGGTTCCATGCTCAATGTGAAGGCAAAACAGAGGGAAAGGGCCATAAGATTATCGGACATGGGAAAGACATTGATCCAGGATCTTTTCTTGACACCCCATCCTCTTCCTGAACTGCCTGCACTGGACATGAAATTGAGGAGATTGTCAAGGAAAATATTGGAAGGTTCTCCAATAAATAACAAGACTTTCCGGAAAACCTGGGAATCATGGCTTGTGTTCTATTATCCGGATAAGGCATTACAGATCGCACTTAGCCAGGGTCATACTACAACCACTCAGTACGAGCATTATCTGAATACCCCGTTTGACGATGACGATCGGAAAGAGATGAGGAAATGGGTGGAGGGGTGGGTTTAAACTCCTCAAATTGTATAATTTATATGCCATAGGGTCATATTCACAGGTATAAATTTTATGGTTCTACCGACTTTTTAATGGATATATTTATTCATAGTTATCACATATAATTATATGGATGAGAGAGAATTCTGTGAGAAGGCCGACACAGGTGTACAAATGACAGAACCTGATCATGAAAACCTTGAAAGACAGAAATATCAAATGAATGTAGTTGACACCGTCAAGTCATGGAAAGCAATAAGGCGTAAGAAACTAGAAGGAAACGATGCAGAATGTGAAAGTGTTGATAACTGCTAGTTTGACATTGACATGTGGGAAGTCATAATTGGCACATAAATATTAAAGCCTCTATTAATAAAGCCATCGGAACTCATCCTGAATAAATAAAGAGGTACCGGGAAGGAAAATACGCAATCGAGAAGCTTTTTCGCAAAGGGGGTGAAATGACTGAATAGGTGCTAATTCCATCAGGTTAAAATTTGGTCTTATGGGGACACTGGGATTTGAACCCAGATCTACGGGTCTCTTCCGGTTCATAGTTCCAGTCACTCATCATTCAATCAGACGACCCATAGCTAATCACACCCTGACTGGAGCCCGCTAGGATACCTGACTACCCCATATCCCCATTATCTGGCTACCTTCCTGAATAACAGCATCCTTAAATTTTCTTTGCATGATTGAGGTGGGTATGATGATGAGAATTGAACTTTACCGTGGGTTCTGAGATACCATTCCCTTCATCTGTTCTACGTTTCTTAGAAGTCTCTCCCTTTCGAATCCCTGCTCGCACATGGGATCGTTCAGGAACTTCTGGGCACCGTCAAGGGCCTGGCTTGCCTTGTCCATGTCCTTGGACTGATAATAGAGGGTGGCAAGTGCAAGTTCAGTCTGTGCTGCATCCAGTATCTTTTTTGGATCAATGGATGACTGGTCTTCTCTTAGTCTGGATTCCAGTTTTTCCACAGCCGTGGCCTGATCCATTCCTCCAGTACCTGCTGTAAATGATCCGGTACCTCTGGACCTCATGTATCTACCCCTTAAAATTGTGCTGACTGCTATGCTTGCACCGAACACAATGAATATCCCTATGCCAAAATCGGTCGTACTGGTCAGTATGCCCAGATACTCCGTTATATACAGGATTGCGTAACCAACAAAAAGAATCAGTATACCGGCGAATCTGTAAATTGCAGGCATCCTCTGGCCCCTGTTCATCATCAATGAATTCATTGATTGCTGTTGTGATCCGGGAGTTCCCATACCAATGCCCATATATGCCATAGCATTCTGGAGTCGAATCTTTTCTCTGGAGTTGGGACACATAGGGTCCTCCAGTGTCTTTTTTGCTTCATCCATCATCTGTGTGGCCTTGCCCATATCCCCGGTTTGCCGGTATAACCTGGCCAGCCTGAGCTGTTTTGACGCCAGACGCGTGCAATTTGTCCCGTCACCCGAAAGAATCCTATCACTTTCAATCTGGTTTTCAAGGTCCTGTATTTGCTGTTGTTTGTTCGCCAATCTATTACATCTCCAATTTTACTGGACTAGCTTTCAAATTTTATGTTAATGAATCGTATAGTCCGTATTAGTAATATGGGAAATGCATTATTAATAAATTAAGGTTTAGCACCCCCATTCTGATTCAGAATATAGATGAGGATGGAATTTTTTTAGAAATCTCAGAACAAAAAGAAAATGTGGTTACTCCCTGTTGGCTCTTCTTTCTCTCTTGAGTCTTCTTATCCTCTTTTTTCTCCATTTCCATCGCATGTTTCCTCGTTTTTTCCAATCTCTAGAGCTTCTTTTCAATGTTTCACCTCATTATTTATTTGGATATAAATGTTTTAACCTAACATTAATCAGCCATAATATGGAACTGATGCCCTGACATTAATTCTGGTTATAAAAAACTACTTCATGCGGCATTTCAATACATCGTACCCTTATTCTGGATTCTTCATTGCAGAGGATGGAAATCCGAATGTGTATAACTTTATAGTCCCTCATAATTTGCGGTCTGGGTTGGTTTGTATAAAGGGTGAAAAAGTTGAATTCAGAATCCTGAACAGAGAAAACATAAAAACGCTGGTGAATTGGAGAAATGATCCAGAGGTGGCATATTGGGCCACTGGCGGTGATCCTAAATACGAATTCAGATCAGAAGAGGAGGCGAATCGAGACTTAAGCTGGCATATGGAAAACAGCTCCATGCTGGACGGGTACCAATTTGCCATATTCACACATGACGGGAAGTTCATAGGAACGGCGGACTACAGGGAAGTTGATCATGTGAAAAGGAGCTGTACTGTCGGGATTACTATCGGAGATCAGAATTACTGGGAGAAGGGTTACGGAACGGATGCACTTTCAGTTCTGGCCGAATATCTTTTCAACCGTCTAAACTTAAGACGGATACAACTTGACACCTGGAGTGGGAACGATAGAGCAATCAAATCATACAAAAAATGTGGATTCCAGGTTGAGGGTATTTTGAAAGAGAATGAATTTGTTAATGGCAAATATTATGACACGGTGATAATGGGACTGCTGAAGAGCCACTGGAAAGGATCCAGTGCAGAAACCCCACTTTGATTTCATTCCATACCAAAGTTCTTATCTATGAGAAACAACTTTTAGAGTGTGCCAAGTGATGTTGAAAAATACCTGAAAGACCTCATGAGAACCATGCCATCAGAGGAGCTTTATTTTGAGGCAATTAGGGAAATAATGAAGGATCTTATCAAGGAGTACATTAGGAATAGAATAAACCAGAATCAGGAGCTTAAGACGGAGATTGCACAGGTTCTTCAGGACTTTCTCGAGAGCAAGATAAAGGAATACGATTCCATGGCCAGAATGGCCAAGGTTACGGCCAAAATTGGTCTGCTGACAACCCCTGAAAATATAAAGGACCAGGCTGTAAGCGACTTTACAAACATGTTCAGAAAAGAGATTGAAGAGATAATTAAGAGAACATTCTAGATTTACATCATACCTTGAAGTCCTTGATTATGGTTGTCCTTGAATTCAGATCAAACATTGTGAGCTTTGACGGATTGGGTGCAAAATTCATCATCTTCTGGTAATCTGTCTGGCTTTGCCACGTTGAAGAGTTTACATATCTTACCCCCTTGTAATTTCCAAGATAATGTGAATGTATGTGCCCTGTTATGAATATGTCCGGAACTTCCTCTATTACATGATAGTCATTTTTTGAAGGAATCAGTGGTGTCTTCCCACCATATTTTGGTGCAAGGTGACGTCTCTTGAGTATTTCATCTATGGCTTTCCCTATGGTTTCAAAGTTTGCACCGGGAACAAGCTCCACCATGTCATTAAGAGACATACCGTGATAAATCAGAATGTTCTTCTTTTCTATCTTCAAATTATATGGATTTGGTATTAATGTTACATTTCTTTCAAAGAGGGACCTTATTTTCTCAGAGAACAGAGGTTGGGGTTCTGCCAGCCTAACGCTGTCATGGTTGCCGGGCATGACAAAAACATGTATATCTTCAGGCACTTCCACCAGATATTCGCCAAGTTTTGCATACTGATCCAGAGGGTTCAGTATTTCCAGATCCTCATCCTGACCCGGATAGACGCCTATACCATCCACAACGTCACCGCTGAGGATTAGATATTTCAGCTTTTCAGCTTCCTCCCTTGATGACTTTATCCAGTTTATCATTGCCCTGAAATCATCCTTCCTGAATGTCTTGCTTCCCACATGGATATCAGAGAGGGACGCCACATAAACCGGATCTCTATTTGTTTCATCAATCATCCTGTAGGGTATGTCAGGCCTTACAATCTCCTTGACGAATATGACCGGGTCTCCCTTGCCTCTGCTCACACTCCCTACAACACCGATCACTTCGTCCTGAAAAATCAGTTCATCAGCATTCCTGTCCTTCATCAGTATCGCCTGGATACTTTCGTCCATGTCCTCTATGACCACCCTCTTGTGGCCATTTCTTGTAACGTCCACTGATGATACCATACCGATGACCTTTACCTCCCCAATGCTCAGTTTTGCTTTCTTAACATCAACTGAACCCCTGAGGGTGGAAGAGGTCATGAGAATCTTTTTCAGTTTTGTATACTTGCTTACAAACATCTGCCTGAAATCTTCCACGGAGCTGTTTACCCTGATGTCAGGAAAATAGACCTCGAAATCCTGATCCTTCACTCCAGTATCCCCTCTCAGAAGTTTTCTTACAGTGCTTTCATCCAGATATCCTGCATCCAGTATTTCAGGGGACAGCATTTTTGGTATCAGATCTCCCATGCTTCTGTCCAGTATTATCTGGAGTGCCTCAGGCGAAACGAGGATGCCATGTTCGTTGAAATACTGAAGAATTCTTGGTTTGTCCTGAAATAACATGACCACGTTATTGGGATAACATTATAGTGATTTAACGTTTGTGAGATCAGTGTTACCTTTCCAGTCAGGTGAACCGATGACATTTTTATGCAAGTGTGCGATTTTACGGAATGGTTCTGTTCCCCGTATTCCTGAAAAGATTCAGAAGAGTGGTGAGAATGCCGCTGCTGAAGCCCGCAGCGGCTTCACTTTCCATAATTGCTTATGGTGTTTTTTCCGAGTATTTGCTTCAACGTGGGAATCCACAGTCCGGGATACACTCACTTTTCACCAGCCTCTGGTGGGTAATGCAGACAGTTACCACTGTAGGATACGGAGACACGCCGGTTGTAGGTCTTTACGCCAGGATCAACGGAATATTCATAATGGTGGCTGGAATTGGAAGTGTGGGGTTCCTGTTGGCCAATCTGGGCTCAAACCTCATAGACAACAGGCTTGCCAGAAAGATCGGAGAAGCCAGGACGAGGATGAAACAACACATAATAATCTGCAATTTCAACGACCAGGCTGCAGAAGTTGCTCGTGACATATTGAAGGAGGATATTCCTGTACTCATACTTTCCCAGACAAAGCCTCGGATTGAGGATCCAAATATTGATTATGTCAACGGTTCCAGCCTTAACGTTGCGGATCTCGACAAAGCTGGAATTACAAAATGTAAGACAGCAATAATTCTTGCGGACAGGAAGAATGAGGGTGAAGATGTCCCGGCAGTTGACGCAAAGACCATTGTCTCAATAGCAAACATAAAGAGGATAAATCCCCAGATTTACGTCATAGCTGAACTTCTGTCAAGAGATAGTCAACTACCCACGACTGAAGTCGTGGGCTTGTCTCGTGAGGGACATCGCAAGAGTTGATTAGGGGGCTTTAACAACATGGAGAAAAACATGAGAGAAAAGCAGAAGTTAGTCGGAAGAAATACATGCACACCTATGGATGCTCCACAAGTCCGTAGCTCTGTGACTCTGTCTTTAAACAGAGAGGAAACTCTCAGTGAGCAGAGTTTAAAAACCCCTTCTAACAACCCCGATGTGGACCTACCTCTAACTGTTGGAAACAACGGAAAGAGTGATAGACAGAACTTATCGAAAGATAGGGTATCTGTCTTTGTGTTAGGCATGAGTGGTAATCCTCTCATGCC
>JAKBSB010000028.1 GCA_021845155.1 Thermoplasmata archaeon | reverse complement strand
CAAACGGCATCAGATCAGGACAGTATGATGTGGTGATGGCAGGAGGTGTTGAATCCATGACTAGAGTTCCGCTGGGAAGCACAATAAACAGCACCGGAAATCCAATAACTCTCGGTCTTACCTTGCGATACGGAATTGAGAACGAGTGGTTCAGCCAGGCAAAGGGTGCTGAAATAATAGCAAATAAATGGCATATTGATCGTTCAGAGATGGATATGTTTAGCTTCAACAGCCATAAGAAGGCCGCAGCTGCAGCTGAGGCAATGCAGTCAGAGATTGTACCCGTAAGGATAGGGATCAGGCAGGATGAGTCAGGGGAGGCAATCCTTTTTGATCATGATGAAGGGGTAAGGTCAAATGCAGATCTTGGAAAAATGATGGATCTGCCTCCAGCTTTTCCAGGTCTCAAGTTAATCACTGCTGGAAATTCCAGTCAGATTTCAGATGGGGCAAGCATTTCACTTGTTGCCAATGATGATTACTGCCGCAGAAACAATCTTAAGCCCAGGGCCAGGATATTAGAAACAGCCGCCGTTGGAGTAAATCCTGTCACAATGCTTACAGGTCCAATACCGGTCACACACAAACTGTTGGAAAGGGCAAACATGTCCATAGATCAGATCGACCTGTTTGAGGTCAACGAGGCTTTTGCATCTGTTGTGCTGGCGTGGCAGGAGGAATTTGACGTGCCTCCTGAGAAATTAAATGTAAACGGGGGAGCAATAGCACTTGGTCATCCCCTTGGTGCGACAGGAACACGTATTCTGGCAACAATGATCAATGCACTGGAACGCCGTGGAAAAAGGACTGGACTGATCGCCATCTGCGAAGGTGGAGGAATGGCTAACGGAGCTATAATAGAAAGAATATAATAAAAAATTGCAATAATGTAGATTCTTATGCACTGAAAATGGGTAGTTTGTAGTTTAAAAACTACTTGTCACATTTTCCTGTTGGGCAGGCAGGATCGAATGTTGCATCCAGTTTGAGATATTTGTCAGGAACCTTGGTCATGAGCTCAATGACCTTCTGTTCAACCTCCGGTTTCCTTATCTCTTTCTTCTCATCTTTCCTGCTTTTTGTCCCGCTGTAAAGGACCTGTTGTACTTTGCTCTGATCTCTGTAAACTGTGATTCCCTTACAATGCAGATCTTTTGCAAGTCTGTAAGCTTTGGCTATGTCTTCAGGGGATGCATCGGAGGGTAGGTTTATCGTCTTTGAAACTCCTGAATCACAATACCTCTGGAAAGTTGCCTGCATCAACACATGCCATTCAGGTTCAATTTCATGGGCTGTAACAAAAACCCTTTTTATCTCAGGATCAAGATCTATTTCATGAAGGTTTCCCGTTCTTGCAACCTCATGCATCAGGTCTTCAGAGTACAGGTTCTTTCCTTTAAGGGCACTTTCAAAGTGGCTGTTTACCTCCATTAGTTCCTGTCCATTCAGGACATGCCTTACAAAGGCTAGTGCAAAGAGTGGCTCTATTGATGAAGAGCAGTTCGCTATTATTGAGATGGTTCCGGTAGGGGCAATTGTCGTTGTGGTAGAATTTCTCATCTTTATTCCCTGTTCCTGATATGTGGAACCATACCATCCCGGAAATACAAATCTCTCTTCAGCAAGTCTCTCGGACTCCATGTGAGATTCTTCCTGAAGGAAACTCATTACTTTCTCTCCCATTTCCAGTGCAGCCCCACTGTTATACGGTATTCCAAGCAGAAGTAGCATATCTGCAAATCCCATGTATCCAAGGCCTATCTTTCTGGTTTTTCTGGTCATCTCCTCTATTTTGTCAACCGGGAACTTGTTTGCGTCCACAACATCATCGAGGAATCTTGTGCTGAGTCTTATAACGTCCCTCAACCTCTCGTAATCCACTTCTCCATCCTTGACAAACTTGCTCAGATTTATGGAACCAAGATTGCAGGATTCGTAAGGTAAGAGCGGTTGTTCTCCACAATTGTGTACTATAATACCATTGGCTATAAATGTATGCGTAACTGGTTCAACAAGATCAAAAACCTCTTCTGTTCCATCATATTCAAGTGATTCGACCTTAGCACTCCATTTTTCTTTCCTTGGTGACTCAACGTAGGAGTTTATTATATCTTGCAATCTCCCATTTTTACGCTGTGAAAGGAAACCTATTTTTTCAGCATATTTTAAAATGCTCTCTCTTCCAATTGAAAGCTCGTGGTATGCCTGGCATGGGTATTCCTTATTCATCCTGTTGGAATCTGGCAGTTTTCTTACCCCTGCTTTTCTTCTGTTGCGGTAAATCCTGCTGTAAACGCCAAAATTCAGAAGTAGAACCTGTACTTCCTGTAGCATCTCCTCACTAATGGATGTCAATCTAACGCTATACCTGGAGTTAGTGCAGATTGACACAGTGCCATCAGCCTCAAAGAGTCCCTGCAGGAATCCTTTCTGCATCTCCGCATTACCGGTCATTACGGCATCCGGAACACGAAGTTTGTTCTCACCAAGACCAATTTGAACTGCATACTCTTTCAATCTTTCAGATGCCACAGTAGAGACATTTCTGCTTTCAACGTTAACAACTCCCACTTCATAACTCCGGTTGTAAACGGAATCTCTCACTAAGTCATTAACGTATTCAGCAAATTTTGGGGCCAGTGGTCTGTCAGTGTTGTAGAAAGAAAGCACTGCTCTTTTATTTCCAGGACCTTTGTTTATATGCCCGTCTCCAACCAGCCATCCAAGTACTCTTCCCTCTCCCAGACTACCAGATGTGCCAAAGCCACCTTCATTACTCAGGATACGTATTTTCTCGCCTGTTTTAAGATCTCCAGCACTAACCCATCCTCTTTCGTCGCTGTACACTAGATGATCTCTTGTAAGCCTTATCTTGAAGCCCTCTTTCGTTCTTATTTTTATTACTGGTTTTACTCCAGTCATGATCATGTTTGAGGCATTCTGAAATTTGCTTCCAAAGGTTCTTTTATCAGTTACCACCTTTAATGGATTTCCCTCCAGATAAAGATCTCTTGCTCTTTTTATTCCAGAAGCAGTATATACAAAGGTGTCTCCTGTAATACATGGGTTCGTTGCCTCTATATCAGCTATGTGCCTTACTGGATTCTTCCTGTTTATTTCATCAAGGAATATCAACCCGGGATCGGCTGTCTGCCACGCTTTGTTTATTATGGTCTCCCACATTGTCCTGGCCTTTATTCTGTTCACCGTCTTTCCAGATCTTGGGTTTCTGAGATCTATGTAGTCATCAGCATCGAGCTTTTCAAAGAATTCATCAGTCATTCCTACTGAAATGTTGAAATTGCTGAGTATTGTGTTCTCGGAATCCTTGCTCATTATGAAATCCATGATGTCCGGGTGATCAAATTTAAGGATTCCCATGTTGGCTCCTCTTCTTTTTCCACCCTGCTTTATCACATCCGTTGTGGTATCAAATATTTTCATGAACGAAACAGGGCCGGATGCAACCCCCTTGGTTGAACCAACGAGATCATCCTTGGCTCTGAGTCTCGAGAACGAAAAACCGGTACCTCCTCCAGATTTATGGATCATTGCCTGGTATTTCAGTGCATCAAATATATCCTCAATGCTGTCCGCCACAGGCAAAACAAAACATGCTGAAAGCTGTCCAAGTCTTGCTCCCGCATTCATCATTGTCGGTGAATTTGGAACATATTCGAGATTTCTCATTATCTGCTCATATCTGTCTATGGTCTCCATTGCTGTGGTGGGTTTAGTCTGAACAAAATTCATAAATTCATCAAAGGTTCCCTTAAGCTGTCCCTCATTCACAAGGTGTGTGAATGCCCTCTTGAGGACCTCCATCTGAGTGGGCTGAAGTCCGGATATTTTCTTTCCATTCCCTGCTATAGTGCCTTTCTTCTGGAATTTCATGTAATCGTACAGAAGTTCAACAATGCCGACATGGGTTGCGACTCTCCTGAACATCTGCCCTGGTGTCTCAATGATCTTGCCATCCTCATCCTTGAGCAAATATCTGGCTTCAAGTGTTTTAACCGCATTTATGGAAAGTTTGAGATCATCCCTCACTCCAAGTCTCTCTTTCTCATCACGTATAGTTCTTCTCCTTTCCCTGTATATTATATAGGCTTTGGCAACCTCCTTGTAATCAACATTCTTTTTGGCGGAGGTCATCAAAACATTCTCGACAAGGTCCTGGATCTGCTCAACAGTTGGGTTTCCCTTGATCTTCTCAAGCTCTTTCACAACGTTGTCGGCAACTTCTTCAGCATCTGCCATTGTTCCGGTTTTAACCGAAAGCATGGCCTTGTATATGGCCCTCGTTATCTTGCTTTTTTCAAAACTGGCAGTAGTTCCGTCCCTTTTAATTATATTCTTGACCTTTGATCTGTTTTTATCCTGTTCGCTTATCATTTACATTCACTCCAAAGAGGGTAACCTTCTTATTTCCTTCATTAATTTAAACTCTTTCTGAACTCTGTTGTTGTCATATCCTGATCACAATACAGGTGCAGAGGTGATCAGATGAGATTACCTTTCTGGTAATATTAGATGAGAGTTATATGATACTTATGAAGGTGCATCAGCTACATTTTATTCAAATTAGGTTAAAATTATTTTACCATGTACATTATCATGTCTGGTCATATTTAACGAAACCTTTCAATAGGCAATTAAATCAGTTATCAGACAGTTTTTGAAAATTCAGGGAGTATGGAGATGGAAGCTATAGCTCAGAACTTCCATGTAAATATGCAAATTACATTATATTAATAGTGGGAAATGGAGATTACCGGGGTCATACAGAATAGATCATGTGATAGCGCACACAAAACCAGATTTATAATTGTGGTCCAGATATCCATAAATGAAAATGGTGGAATGTGTCCCGAACTTCAGTGAGGGGAGAAGGAAAGATGTGGTTGAGAAAATCGTCAGCTCAATTTCAGATGTCCATGGCGTTAGGATTCTTGATGTTGAAATGGATGAGAACCATAACCGGTGTGTGGTGTCATTCACTGCAGATCAGTCAGTTGCTGTGGAAGCTGCATTCATGGGGATAAAAAAAGCATCAGAACTCATAGATCTCAGCAAACACAGCGGCGAACACCCAAGATTTGGATCATCAGACGTTGTACCATTTATCCCACTCTCCGGATCGGACATGGAAGATTGCATAAAACTGGCAAGAGAACTGGGAAGTAGAGTAGGTGATGAACTTCACATTCCCGTATACATGTATGGCGAGGCGGCCATGAGGCAGGACAGGAAAAATCTTGAAGACATAAGGAGCAGGAACTTCCAGTATGAACAGCTAAGGGAATCCATTAAGGACGAAAGATGGAAACCTGATTTCGGGCCTTCATCGGTTGGTAAGGAAGGTGCAACCATAATTGGGGCAAGAGACTTTCTGGTGGCATATAATGTCAATCTCAACTCAACGGATCTTTCCGCAGGAAAGAAGATAGCCAGATCACTGAGGGCAAAGGACGGAGGGCTTACATTTGTCAAGGCGCTGGCATTTTACCTGGATGACAGGAAGAAGGTGCAGATTTCCATGAATCTGACAAATTACAGGAAAACCCCGATTTACAGGGCATTTGAGATGGTCAGACTGGAAGCATCCAGATTTGGAATCACTGTGGCTGAATCCGAGGTTGTTGGCCTCGTACCAATGGATGCAATGATAGAGGTGTCCAGGTTCTACCTTCAACTCAATGACTTTAAGACCGGTCAGATACTGGAGAAGAAGGTATGGGGTGAATAGATGGAAACCCTGGACAGCTTTATGGAAAGATTGTCAAGTCCTTCACCGGCACCGGGTGGTGGAGCAGCAAGTGCAATGGTGTCCATAACAGCAGCATCACTTGTATCCATGGTTGCATCCCTTACCAAAAGCAAGAAAAGTTATTCTGGTTACAGGGAGGAGATGGAGCATATCGAAAAAAAATCAATCTCCATACGGAAAGAACTCAGGGAACTTATGACCGAGGATGAAGAGGCATTCAACCTCATTGTAAAGGCATGGGGAATGGACAAAAGCACCGAAGATAATGCCAGATCAAGGAAAAAGGAGATCGAGGAGGCATCAAAAACAGCAATATCGGTACCATGGAAGATTGCCAGAGCATCATACAGCATAATTGAAATGGCCGAACTGATCTCCCGGCATGGGATAAAAAGCGCCATTACAGATTCGGCATGTGCAGGACTCTTTGCAGAGAGCGCAATAAAGGGAGTACTTTACAATGTCTCCATCAATCTGAAAAGCATTGAGAGCGTGGAATTCAGGGAGATGGAGGAAATCAAGATGAAGCTGTTTCTTGAAAACGCATCGGAAATCATGAAAAAAATCGATGCAAACACCATGAGGATCCTTAAGCCGGAGGTTGAAAAACAGTGACAGAATTGAAGCTTGATGATTTTCAGGAAGCTTCGGAATACCTTAAAGGAAAGATCAACAGAACACCCCTGTACAGATCCTCCACTCTTGGAAAGTTGTTTGGATGCGAACTATACCTCAAACTTGAGAACTTCCAGAAAACCGGATCCTTCAAGGCCAGGGGTGCACTTTACCGTATGTCAAAACTCACACCTGAAGAGAAAAAGAGAGGGGTCATAACCGCAAGCTCCGGTAACCATGCACAGGGAGTCGCATATGCTGCTTCGTTTAATGGCATAAAGGCAAAGATAGTAATGCCTGAAACTTCGGTACCTGCCAAGATAAACGCTGTGCAGAACTACGGTGCAGAAGTCGTACTGTATGGAAATGATTACAGTGACGCAAAATTGAAGGCTGACGAGATAGCAAGGATGGACGACAGTGTTTTCATCGAGGCTTTCAACGATGAAAATGTCATAACCGGACAGGGTACAGTGGGCCTGGAGATTATTGAGGATCTACCGGATGTCGACATCATAGTTGTTCCAGTTGGTGGAGGAGGTCTCATTTCCGGGATTTCCATGGCATCAAGGCTCATGAAACCATCAGTAAAGATCATAGGAGTCGAATCTGAAATGTCAGATTCAATGCGTCTCTCTGTCCAGGAAGGCAGGGTGGTTCCCCATACAAACGGAAACAGCATAGCAGATGGCATATCTGTGAAATATCCTGGTGAAATAACTCTTTCAATAGTTTCAAAATACGTGGATGACATAGTTACGGTATCGGATGAAAGCATTGCACATGCCATCTATGTGCTTCTTGAAAGGAACAAAATTGTTGTGGAACCATCCGGAGCCGCAAGCCTGGCCGCAATTATGGATGGGAAGGTTGACGTGAAGGGGAAGAAGGTCGTATGCATACTTTCCGGAGGTAACATAAACCTCCTCCTTCTTTCAAAGATCATATTCAAGTCCATGGAGCTGGAATCAAAGCTTGTGAGGCTTGAGTTCAGGATACCGGATCGTCCCGGTACACTTTTCAGGATATCGTCGGCAATTTCAGAGGTTGGAGGAAACGTATTCCACGCTGAGGTAGACAATCTTGCAAGGAATACACCTGTTGGATTCCAGACCGTTAAGTTCAGCGTTAACATAAGGGGTGAGGATCATCTTGCACAGCTCATTGAAAAAATAGGGAAGCTTGGTTACAGCTACGAGATAGTGAGTTAACGGTCCGTGAGAATATAGACCGATTCCGGAACAACTGAAATCATTGCGGGTGTTGTTCCAAGATTCTCCCCGTCAGCCTCTATGGGTGCCGGGTCCCCTCCCACACTTATATTTTTCAGTTTCATATTCCTGACGGTTTTCCTTTTCACGTATTTTCCGTTTCTGAGGCTGGAAAGTCCGGCGAGCATGCGCATCATTCCAATATCCTTTATTATGTGAACATCCAGAATGCCATCGTCCAGTAAGGAATCAGGTGATGATTTCATGCCTCCTCCAAAATATCTGCCGTTTGCTATGATCATCTCGGTTGCCCTGATATCCTCAGTTCCATGGCTCAGTCCAATTACAAGATCATAATACTTAAGGTCCCATAGCTCCCTCAGGACTGACTTAACGAATACATTCTTTGCATTTGTATCCTTCCTTGCGTTGACCCTCTGCATTACCGATGCTCCAAAGCCTATTTCCAGAATGTTGAGGAAGTAACGTTCCCCGCCCTGGTATCTCACTATTCCACAGTCAATCCTCTTTTTTTCATGATCCCTTATCATGTGAACAATGCTGTTCATGTCAAGCGGAGCACTCCTTATGAAATCAGATCCGGTGCCTGCTGAGATTGGCACAAGTGTCGTATCAGTTCCCACCATTGCCTGAAGGGCCTCATTCAGTGTACCGTCTCCTCCGGCGCACAGAACATATTCTGCACGGTTATTTACCGCTTCCCTGGCGATCTCTACTGCATGTCCTGGCCTTTCCGTTATGACCACGCTGTAATCCAGCCCCTGAAGTGATTTCTTTATCTCAGGCCACCTTTCCATCACGTAGCCTCTGCCAGACACAGGATTAAGAATCAGGACGTTTGCCATCCGGTTCACCATCCTTCATGTTTTTCCCGAAAAGTTCCCGAATCTTCATAATCTCCTCATCCCTCTTTTCCGGATTGAACAACCCTGTCCCAGTTCTTCTCCTGAGTACGTCCTCAGTATAGAGAGGGCATTCGTATTTTAATATATGCTGGTAAATGTCACTGCAGTTCTTACGGCTGTAATCTATCACGGGCAATCCCTTTACCCTGACCTTTACGCCGAGATACTTTGCGGTTTCAAGAGCTACTCGCCTGGAAACTCTTCTGTAGTCCGTGATCTTCCCACCCAGAACAGAGATAAAGCCTTTGTCTGATACGATAGTGAAATCCCTGGATATCTCCCCGGGTGTTTCACCTTCACCGTAAAGAGGCCTTATACCGGAATATGATCCAACAACTTTCTCTCGATCGAGTTTCCCCACAACATATTTCGCGCTTTCAAGAAGATATTCAACTTCGTTTTCAGGTATGGATAGCTGATCCGGATCTTCAACGAAGGTGTCAGTTGTTCCCAGTAAGGTTACATGTTCCCACGGGATTATGAAGATCTGTCTCCCGTCTATTTTGCTCTTGAAGGCCAGAGCTGATCCTGTGTCCAGGTAATCTCTCATGAATATGAGGTGTATCCCTCTGCTCAACCTGAATTTCTCCCTGAACTGAAGCCCGGCCAAACCCATGATCTCCGATGCCCATGGACCGGCTGCATTGATCACCGTTCTACCCCTTGCAATATGCTTTTTTCCAGAGACCATATCTCTTATCTCAATCCTGAATTCACCATCATCCCGTTCTATTGTTTCCGCCCTGGTATAGTTCAGGCATATTGAACCGCTTTTGTGGGCTGATACTACGTTGTAAATGACCAGTTCAGCATCATCAGCCACTGCATCCATGTAGGTGAAATAACCGTCAATTCCGGAACCATACTCACCGGTGTTTTTAAAAAATACGGGAAACTTATTCTTCCCTCCAAGTATTCTGTATAAGATCAGGCCAAGCCGTATCTTCCAGGGCTTCCATGATCCGGAACCGGTAAGTATCCGGAATTCTACGGGTCTGACAAGTTCTGAATTCTCAAGGAGATAATTTCTCTCCTTCAGAAGATTTCGCGTCAGGAGCAATTTTCCCTGATCAAGATATCTGATCCCGCCATGGATCAGTTTTGAAGAACCTGAGCTTGTGCCCGAGGCAAAATCATTTTTCTCAAGAAGCAGGGGCTTCAGGCCCAGCTGTGACAGTATGCTGGCACAACCTGATCCGATTATTCCTCCTCCTATTATTACTGCATCAAAGACAGTCTCTCCAAGAGAATCCAGATCACGTTCTCTTGTTGATGCCGAGAATTCTTTCTCCATGTTCATTCCCTTGAAAATAGAGGATCATGCATACATTTCTCAATGGTTTTTAGGGGTTCTTCAACGTATTCTGAAAGATATGTACCAAGTCCATGATGATGCGAAATGCTCCCTCCGCACTGAAGGAAAGTTCTGACCATGGCGTCCCTCAGTTCGGAAAGATTTCCCGGGTTGCATTTTTTTATCATGAAGGTGAAATATACTGACGATCCGGAGCTGTAAACATGGGATAGGTGTGAGAGAATAATGCCCTTTAATCCCATTTCAGACATTTTTTCATTGAAAACTTCTGAAACTCTTGAATGGATCGTTTCAACATTGTCCCACGAAACCGATGTCTCAAGGGTGTCGGGAACTATACCTCTTTTCCACAGCTCATTTCCAAGATATGGCCTCAGGTAGCGTTCCCTGAACCATCTCCTCCCTATTGCAGGTCCGGTGTATATTGCACCCGGGATATTCATAAGTGCACTGGCATCATTATTCATAACAATCAGCATTGAACCTTTCTGTGCACCTCTCACACTGATATAGCCCTTAAGCACTTTCTTCATTGTGCTGTCATCCGCCGCGTCTATTGAGAATGCGGTTTCAGGTCCATCTGAGAGTCTCAGCACTGACGGAATATTCTTCAGTTTTCTTATGGCCTTTACCCCATCACTGAAACTCCTGAAAAAATATGAAGAAAAAGACCTGTTTGCAGGCGATCTGTAGGTTTTCAGCGCCGCTTCCGTCACAAGTCCACGCCTTCCCTCACTTCCAAGGGCGAGTTCCCTTCCATCAAGTCCTGCACTCTCCCTTGGAATTGCCGGTTGCACTATTTCTCCGTCAGATCTTAATATTTTTGCTGAGAGAAGTATATTTTCAATGTCACCGTACTGGTTTGATTCCTGTCCTGAAGCCTTCGTAGCAATCCATCCCCCTATGGTGGAGAACTGCATGGATTCTGGAAAGTTTCCAAGAGTCAGGCCATGGGTATTGAGCAGATTCTCAGCTTCCTGTCCCCTGAATCCGGCACCAAGGACCACGTATCCGCTTCCTCTTCTGAACTCCTTCAGCTTTTTTGTGTCAAGGGAAATGACTGTTCCATGTCTTTTAAAAATATGTCCACCCGTGACAGATGTTCCTCCGCCGTATATGGTCATCTGCATATTTTTTTCAAGTGCAAGTTTCACGAGTGGCTGAAGTTCCTGGTATTCCGGAAATACCACGGCATCAACCATATCAGGAAATATGCCATCCCTCATCCTGCAGATCTCAAGTGAGGACTGACCCACCGAGTGAATAAGCCTCTCCTCAGGGTTGATAGTGAAACTGTTCTTCTTGAGGACAGTTCCAAGGATTCTTTCAAGATTTCCATCTTTTTCCATGTCCGGGACCTCCACCATTCCATCCCAGACCTGCGCAGGATCTGTCTTACCCAGAGAAGAATCGAGGAGATACCGCATTCCCGGTGTTAGCAGATATCCGCTTCCTGAACCATAAAGTATGTTTACCTTTGACATTATTTACTAACATCGCATTAATATAATTAAGGTTGTCAGATTTCAGACACTGTCAACAATTGGTTGATTTCTCTTCAATTCATGAATGATCGCCATAGCTAAAAAGCTATGGCAGTTATCCGTGGATTGACACATATTAACATGCCTAATTTTTGTGTTTCTGTAGATTACGTGTTTCTCTGCTTCTATACATCTCAACAGTCCAATAAAGTCATTCCTCATAAAACATTAATTACTACATACATAATGGATTTTTTAGAATCCTGTATTTTCAATAAGAAATGATGTAAAAAATAATTATCTGACAATCAGCATATAATTGCCATAACTTTAAAGTAAA
>JAKBSB010000027.1 GCA_021845155.1 Thermoplasmata archaeon | reverse complement strand
GTCCACTCCAGACAGTAAGCGTCACCATGGACTGAGTACATTCATAGTGGAGACCAACCGCCAGGGGTTCAAGGCGAACAAGCTTGAGGGTAAACTTGGGGTAAGGGCCACCAACACTGCTGAACTTGTGCTTACAAACGTTGAGGTCCCCGCAGAAAATATGGTTGGAGAGGAAGGAAAGGGATTCTATTACATCATGACTTTTTTCAATATCAGCAGGATATATGTGGCGGCACAGGCCCTTGGTATAGCACAGGGAACGCTGGACAGGGTTATTGAACATGTACATAAAATGAAGGAGGCTGGAGAATATGTGGATGAAAATATCCAGTTCTCAATAGCGGAAGTTGCAACACGAATAGAAGCGTCAAGAATGCTAACGTATAAGGCGGCTTCATACCTGTTTCAGTTCAAGCCAGATCCAAAAATAACAAGCATGGCCAAGGCATATGCAGCCGAAACAGCTGTTTTTGCCTCTGAAAAGGCACTGGAAATCACCGGCATCTCTGGTTTGAACTCCGACCTTGAGAGATTCTTCAGGGACGCCAAGATCATGGAGATATGGGAAGGTACCAGCGAGATAGAGAAACTCATAATAACAAGAATGATCACAAAAACAGAAGGGGAGGGGAACTGAATGGAAAACGAGGAATACGATATACTGAGATCATCCATAAGGGAATTTATAAGCCGAGAAATTGAGGGAAAATCGCTTGAAATAGAGAAAAATGGGATTTCGAAGGAGATAACAAGAGCAATAGCAGCCCAGGGTTTTCTCGGAGCAACATTTCCAGAGAATATGGGGGGGTCAAATCTTGATATGGGGGCTTATTCCGTAATCCTTCAGGAGACCGCCAGAGTTTCCCCATCACTTGCAGTAAAGATTCTCTTACTGAATTCTGTTGCGGGTGAACTTCTTAAGGAGAGCGGAGAAAAGGAAATAGTTCAGTCTCTTATCACGGGGGAAGATGAGATAGGGGTTGCATTTTCTGAAGTCCTGAACGGTATCCACGAGGAAAAACTGCCTGTGAAAGATAATGGGAAGATCAGGGGATCCAGGGAGACCGTCATGAACAGTGGTGGGAAATATCTTCTCACCGCGGTTGAAGGTGATAAAAACGATCTTGTTCTTGTAAAGGACGGGCTGAAAACCATGGATGTTAGGCATCAGCTGGGTTTCAGGGGTTTCAGGATATCCCAGGTTTCCATTGAATCTGGAGATTTTACAGAGATCTGTTCCGGTGGTTCGGGGAGATTTTCAGCAATACTCGATGGCATCGGTGTTGAGATATCTTCCGTGGCACTGGGTATATCGTACGGAGCTCTTAATAAGGCTCTGGACTACGCGAAGGTCAGAACCACTTTCCAGAGACCATTGAAGGATTACAGCCCTGTCTCTTCATCTCTTTCGGACGTGCTGTCAGAGATAGAGATTCTCCAGAACTACCTTGAAAAAGCACCTGAAATGGATCCAAAACACATAATGATGCTGAAGAACAGGTCACTTGATCTCATGAGGAGAACCACTAAGCTTGCTCTCCAGGTTCATGGAGGCTATGGTTATATCCAGGATTTTGGAGTGGAAAAGTTTTACCGTGATTCAATGACTCTATCCAGCCTTCTGGTAAACAGGCAGAGGGATTCGCTGAAACTGGCGGAATACGTGTTCGAAACACCTTCAGGCACAATATAATCAATGGAACGTAGTCAGAGGATTTCCTCTGGCTCATCAACCCTTTCACTGTATCCCTGGGAAAATATAGCTCCACCAACAAACGCCCCGAATGCCGGGATTACAGTCCCATCAATTATGAGCTGTCTTATGAGGGTATTTGAAGACAGTGTTCCAAGAAAATTCAGGGTTCCGGTGATTGAAACGGTCAGGACATTGTTCCCGAGGTAGGAGTTTATCATGGTTATTCCATGATCTGGTAGAAACATCACAAATATCATTGCCAGTAGGGAGACCATCACACCGGCCATAAGGCCAGAGAGGAGACCTCTCATAGCTCCTCTTGCTATGAGTCCAGCAACAACTCCTGCAAACAGGAAACCTATTAAATCCAGATGATTAAGAAGTGCTATGAGTATTACTCCGGCAATAATGCCTTCTGGAATATTACCATACACCTTATCTTCTCCTGACATGATTCTACTCACAAGAGTTTAGATTGTATATTAAATCTTTCCAGTTATGCATGTTGCATTATTTATTTCGCAAATAATAATTAAATTAGGGATTTTCATTCTCTATTTTTTCCCTGTTTTTTTTCTTTTCTCCACTGGTTATGGAAACCCACGTAAGAAAGCACACGTCAAGTATTCCAGTATCTTTCTCCGGCATTCACTCACCAAGGTTTTGACGGAAGAACCTGACGGTTCTTGGCCAGACATCCTTTGCAGCCGTTTCATCATAGGCGAGGCCTGTGTGATTGAAGAATGCATGCTGTGTATTGGGGTATATCTTCATCTCAAAGTTCTTCCTGTGTTTGAGTACAGCCGGAATAAGTTCCGGTAATCCTGCATTTATCGGACCGTCCTCTCCCGCGTAGATTCCAAATACAGGGCCCTTAAGTTTTGAAAGATCATCAAGCTTCTTGGGGTTTGCACCGTAGTAGATGACGCTTGCATCAAAAGGAACCATGGTCGAGATCTGGAAGGCCAGTCCTCCACCCATGCAGAAGCCCACTACGCCCATCTTTCCATTTGAATAAGGTTGTCCCTTTATGAATCTGTATCCTTCAACCAGATCCTTTGCCATGGTGACCTCAAATGACTGCCTGTTGAACATGAGTTCGTTGACAATTTTCCTGCTTGTTTCACTGGATTTTGCCAGGGTTTCCTGTATGGCCGCCTGATCCCTTCTTTTCTCCGGAGGAAGAGACCACATGGGCCTCATTGCATCCATTATGTTTTCCTGCGTATACAGATCAAAATGTTCCTTTCTGGAATAGAGATGTGGTGCTATTGCCACAAAACCATCTTCTGCAAGTCGTTTTGCAACACTTTTCAGAAAATCCGTAAGACCCCATATTTCCTGTATGACAACAATTGCCGGATGCTTTTTTTCATCATCAGGTCTTGCAATGAATGATCTTACTTCTGAATCATCAAAAGTCCTGTAATTCACATTTTCCTCTTTTATCCCCATGGAAACCACTTACTTTGCAATCCATAATGTTTTATAAATATTACTTAAGGAAAACGCAGAGATAAACGGGTCTGATATTTCATCCGGATGTCAAAGACAGGTAAATTTTTTTGACAATGAATAAAATACTTAAGTCCAGGGAGTATCTCATTTACTGTAGAGGAAAATTACATGGTGATAACTTGAGGCCGCAGATACTTGAATTTGGAGATATGACTTTCCTGGACTGCATAAAAGATAGATCGGTTCTTGCAATATCCGGTTTCAACATGGCCACAACACCTGAATACCTCATAAAGTCACTTTACGAGAAATATACATCAACGGGACATCCAAAGTCACTGTTCATTGAAACAGACGCACTTCCAGCCTCATCGGGCAGGGCACTGGATGAAGTACTTAAAGACGCCTACCAGAATGGAAATGAGGAGTTCATAAGAGGGATGCTGATACCATTCATGGGGTTTTCACCGTGGCTCCAGAAGATGACTGTAGAGAACAGTTTCCAGGTATACGGCTGGCCAATAGGTATAACAGCATACTGGTTCAGGGAAATTGGATCAGGAAGACCGGGTCTTCTTACAAAAATAGGGCTTGGTACATACCTTGACCCGGAAATAGATTCCGGAGCCTTGAATGCCAGGGCAGAAGAGGCAAAGGAATGCACAATATCAAAATTCAGCATTTCCAATGACGAGTATCTACTTTACAGATCCCCAAAGCCAGAAATTGCATTTGTAAGAACTACCTTTGCTGACAGATACGGAAACCTGACCATGGATGATGAGCCCATAAGGGGAACAGTAATGGCAATTGCACAGGCGACCAGGGCAAGGCCGGAACCGGGGGTTGTTGTTGCACAGGTAAAGAAATATCTCGGGGATGTGTCTGTCCCACCCAGGAACGTTGAAATCCCGTATCCACTGGTTGATTTTGTCGTACCTTCCCCGGAAAAATACAACTGGCAGGCAAGCTCATTTTATTATGATCCAAGGGCATCTTTCAAATCGAATCCCTGGGATTCCAGGGAGTTTCCAGGAGACAGCCCTGAAAAGAATATCGTGCAGTCACAGGCTGTTATAGCAAGGCGTGTGGCCATGGAGCTCGTATCAGTTATAAACAGAAAAGGTCCGCCAATTCTCATAAATCTGGGTGTCGGCATACCTTCACTCATCTCAGGGATAATCTCAAGGGAAGAACTTTCAAGAAACATAGTATCTGTGGTTGAATCAGGACCCTGGGGAGGTCTTGCCTTGACCGGTCCGGATTTTGGAGTTTCACTGGGTGCATTTGCCGTATCTACAATACCGGACATGTTTTCAAACTACGAAGGAGGGATCATAGATGTTGCATCACTGGGGTTTCTTCAGGTTGACAGATTTGGAAATGTCAATCCTTCATACATACCTGGAAAGCTCACAGGGCCAGGAGGTTTTCCTGTTATTGCGGAAGGGACACCAAGGGCATATTTTGCAGGCAGCTTCACCGCTGGAAAATCCGATATATCATTCGACCGCGAAGGCATCCACATCAATAAGGAGGGTGAAAAAGTCAAGTTTGTTAAGGATGTCTATAAGATATTCTTCAGCGGGAAGGAATCCATAAAATACGCCAAGGAGGTAAAATTCTTCACAGAGCGCTGTGTTTTTTCACTGGACAGTAAAGGGTTAACCCTGGTTGAAATCGCAAAGGGCGTGGATATTGACAGGGACATTCTGAATATGATGGAATTCAAACCGGAATTGGCCCGTGACATAAGGGAAACACCAATAACGGTTTATGGGGAAGAAAAAATGGGCCTGAAGTATATGATAAAGAAGGGCCAGACATGATGCGTTAAACAAACCGATTTTCCAGAAACCTAACTGTTTCCGCCGAAAAACGTCTAAGGATTGTGTTGACTGTGGTAAAAGCGTTAAATGCCGTGAGCCGGGATTGAACCAGCGACCTCCAGATCTTCAGTCTGGCGCTCTCCCAACTGAGCTATCACGGCCTGATCGCTTATATGTTAGCTTTATTAATATCTTTGCCAATTGAAAATTGAATCATGAAATCACTGTTTTGTGAAAAATACTGAATGGCTTCATCTGATTCAATGTGGTAAAAAATGAAAAATTTCGCCGGACAAATGATAAAGATAAATATCACTTATAAAATAACGTCCTATTAGAACTTTAAGAATTTCAGGTTTTCTTGATGACGGTTCGTCTAAAATGAACAGGGAACAGCTTTCCGTAATAGGACTGTACGCTGTTAGCGGAGCCTTTACATCAGTGATATGGGTAGCACTCCCTTTTCTATTTTATGATCTGAAAATTTCTCTGTACCTCCTTGGAATTATTATGGGAATTTCTCTTCTGGTGGGCTACATTGCAAGGATTCCGTCAAAATTTTACGTCAACGTTGCAGGCCAGGACAATGCCATAGTAATTGGGATAATGGCAATGGGAATATCCACATCACTTGTGTTTCTCGCAAATTCTTTCAGTGTTGTCCTTTATTCTTTCATTCTCATATATATATTCAATTCACTTTTCAGGACTGCCCTCAAAGAGAAGACAGCAGTGAAATTTGATGGTCAGGATTCACAGGCTAAGGTAAGCAATACTTCCTTAATTGGCTCTTTTGCTGGATTTTTTTTATTTGCCGTCTTTACTGCCAAAGAAGCCCCATACATTTATGGCATTCTCTCCCTGATCCTGATTCTTTCGGCAGTTGTTTCAATGTTCGTATTATCCCCCTTCAAGAAAACAGTTGAGAAAAAGACAATGCGTTTCAACCTGAATGATGCAATCAGAAAGCCAATAGAGGTCATGGAAAGCCTGAGCCGGATGAAGAACCGGGAATTCCTCATTGTCATAATTGTTGTGGAAATCCTGACCATACTCTCACTGGGATCAGTGACTGTTTTTATACCGGCCCTTGCCATAAAGGATGGTCTCACGCTTGGACCGGTTTTCATCCTTTTTGGGATACTTGGTGCTGCATCCTTTTTCCTGAAGTTTGTGGGAAAGATGTTTGTTTCGGGATCATTTTCCAGACTCTTTTACGTAATGAGACCCGGAATAATTATGATAGCAATGGTATTCTTTTCCATAGCCATTTCAAGTTACCTGTTTGTGGTTGGCTTCGCATTCATTGCCGTGATTACCCTCACAGAGAGTGGTTTCAACCGCTACCAGTGGAACAGGTTCAGCCTGACTGAAGCCGATCGGGTGAGATCCGCTATGGCATTCTTTGGGGTACCAATGGTAATTGTGGCGCCTCTTCTTGGATCTCTGCTCTGGGCAGGTTCACCCAGGCTACTGTTCGGGTTTGCAATATTCCCAGCAACACTGGCACTCATGATAACAATGTTTGCTCAGGGCTACAGGTCATCGGTGGATTCGGCAAAACCTGCAAACCAGTGAGTTGGATTTCAGGTTAAATTTAATTAGCCTCTTTATATTCGAGGACATATGATACCTGGAAAATTCAACTCAAGAGAAGTAAAGAGGATGATGGCCCAGATGGGCATAAAATCAAACGAAATGACAGATGTCAGGAAAGTTGTTTTATATGCTGACACAAAGAATTATGTAATAGAAAATGCAGCTGTTACGATGATAGAGGCGCAGGGCCAGAAATCCTTCCAGATCACAGGCAACATCAAGGAGGTCCCCAAGGATGCCGGAGAGACGAAAGAAATAAAGGAAGAGGTCCCCCCATACAACGCAGAGGACATAAAGCTGGTCATGGATCAGACTGGTGTCGGAAAGGAAAAGGCAATCGAAGCCCTGAAAGGAGCCGATGGGGAGCCTGCACAGGCAATTTTAAACCTTCTGAATAAATGAAAGACATCAATGAGCTGCTGCACCTTTTCAGGCCGAATCCCACTGAAGAGGATAGCATAAGGAAGACAGTTGATTCCATATTCCAAAAGATTATCTCATACTGCAAGGAGAATGATCTTGAAGCAGAACCAGTTCTTGTTGGTTCTGTGGCCAAGGGCACAAACCTGAAGGATGGTGATATAGATGTATTTGTCAGGTTTGACAGAAAATATACCCGGGCAAAATTGGAGAAGTGGGGACTGTCCATTGGACACTACGTCATCCGGAACGGGAAGGAGAAGTATGCGGAGCATCCATATGTGACAGGCTTCATTGATGAAAGGAAAGTCGACATTGTACCGTGTTACAGGATGGAGCAGGGTGAGAAGAAACTGAGTTCTGTGGACAGGACACCTCTTCACACGGAATATGTGAAATCACACCTGAATCACACGGGAAAGGACGAGGTCAGGAAACTGAAACTGTTCATGAAATATATTGGTGTATACGGGGCGGATGCCCGTGTATCCGGGTTTTCGGGATACATATGCGAACTCCTCATTATCAACATGGGGAGTTTCCACAGGACACTTGAAACATTTGCAGCCATGAGAGGAAAACTCTTGATTGGAGAACCAGAATACACCGAGAGTTTCGATTCACCTGCAATAATCATCGATCCAACAGATAAAACAAGAAATGCGGCTGCTGCAATCAGCCTGGAAAATCTTTCAAGAATGAAATTCTGCAGTCGTCTGTACCTGAATGGTAAGCTGCCGGAATACAGTAAATCGTATGAAAAGAAAAGGAAAGATGCAACAGACAGGGGGACAAATTTACGAATTTTTCGCATCAAGAAACCAGCCATCACGGATGATATACTGTATCCGCAGGTGTTGAGATTCAAGAACGCTATCTGGGAAATAATGGAAAGGAGCGATCTGAGGCCTGTATCCTGGGAGATATGCGTGCAGGATCACATTGAGGTGATCATAGAGTCCGAAAACAGGGAAATCCCAGCCCTTAAGATTCATCGGGGTCCTCCTGTGGATGAACCCAGTTCACTTGACTTTTACAATAAATGGATGAATATGGAAATATCAAGGGGACCCTACATACTGGGAGATAGAATCTATGTTGATCTGATCAGGCAACAGATGCCCATAAGTGAGGTGGTCAGGGAGGGATTGAAAAGTGTAAATATAGGCAAGAACATAGATGACCAGAAAGAGGCAATGGAAATATTCGATCCCTATGAATCGGGACAGGGTTCCTGCGCACTGGATCTCTTCCTGTCAAAATTTATATTCCAGGGTCATCCGCCTGAAAACACTTCAAGAAATACCAGATCATCCTGAGGGCTGGCAATTTCATCGGATGTTGCCGGGTTTCCATTAAGAAGAATTACATAAGAATTAATATTCAAACTGAGTTCAGAAACGACACTGGAAATAGTGGTTGGTATCCGTATATCTTTGCTAACACTCGTTTTTCCAACTACTCGTATCATGATTCCACACCGCATAGCCCCGGGCAGATTCGAACTGCCGTCGACGGATCCAAAGTCCGATATGCTTGTCCACTACACCACGGGGCTTTTACTGTGAAGAATTTATATGACGTTTAAAAGGTTTTGCAGTTGAAACTCTTCCTGAATAACCTGACTGCAACAAATTTCCGAAGTCTACATTTCAGTCCGCGCATGCTTAATAACAATATTTAAGGCTGTAAAAATAATGCACATGCAATGCCTTTAAAATCCAGAGAATCTGTTGATGCCCTCATTGAAGTAACAAGAGATGACTGTAAGGTGACAAACCAGATATATTCTAAGAACTTTGATGCTGAAATCCTTCGTCTGAAGATATCTGAGGACAGGACAATACACAAGGTGATATGTCATGGCAACAGGGATGAGGTTTATCATGACCTGAAGACCGTCATTAAAGACGTCTCACGAATAGGTAAAAATACCATATGGACTGAGACTTCAAGCTGTTCATCCTGCAGTTTTTTTGCAGGTCAGGACATTGTAATTACAGGTACAAAATCCATAAACAAGAACCATCTTCTATACAGGATAGTACTCCCGTCCAGGTTCCAGCTTAAGGAAATAATGGAGAAAATGGAGAAATATGGTTTGAATCCCGTGCTTCTGGAATCGCATGACAATGTGAATACGGATCTGACCGCGAGGGAAAAGGAAATAATTGAACTGGCCTACAAAAGAGGGTATTATGATACAGACAGAAAGATATCAATGAAAGATCTTGCCAGCGAACTTGAGGTCTCGGCTTCTTCTCTTTCAGATGTTCTCAGGAGAGGTACCAGAAAGATAATAAAGTCGTTCGTGGAGGAAAATTTCTGAGAGTAACGAGTTTATTTTCTATGCCTAAGACCAGAAACCGAGGCGTGAAATTTTTTAAGAACCATTTTTAACTCAATATAAACCATGATGAGAGAAAGTCCAACAATAACCTTCAGGAAATCGTCTCCTTTCTTCGTTTCTGGAGCCACGGATAGGGAGCAGTCTATTGATGGCATCAGCTAAAGACCTCCGTGAAATCATACCGTACCTGAGCTGTCTCATAATCACATACAGGATCGTTTCCAAATGGATCTCCATTTAAATTGTAAGATCTCGCCCTTGAACCGGGACAGTAGCCGTTATAGGCACAATATGAACATTTTCCGCTGAACTTTTCGGGTTCTCTCAGTAATTTCATGACTCCACTGTCCCTGTAGATCTCATAAATTGGTCTCTCCCTGACGCTACCAACTTCAACTGGGAGAAAACCGCTTGGATAGACCTTTCCGTCATGCGAAACAAACACAATTCCATTGCCGTCCCACGTGCTTCCCACAACCCCGGTCCTGAAAGAATCAGGTTTCCCTTCCAGTTCTACTGTAATATCCCTCAGGCGGTTGAAAAGTTCTCCACCGGAGAGTTCTCCTGTAGCCATGTAATCGATCTGAATCCTTCTGTATATTGGTGATTCAACAGTCCTGACGTTCATTCCATAGAATGATGTAAAAACAAGCCACCTGTTCACGTCGCTTACGGTTGCTGTGTCAAGAGTCTTCAGGGTCCTGGCGTTTCCCGTGTTAATGAGAAAAAAGACCTCCCATGTATTTATGTGTTTTTTCCTCAGTGCCCTGAATATATGAGGAAGATCTTCAACATTATCCCTCATCACGGTGGTATTGATCTGGATCCTTATGCCCATTTTTGAGAGAAGATCAATAATCTCCATTGTTTTCTGGAATGAACCCCTGACACCCCTGATCCTGTCATTGTTGTCCGATCGGCTTCCGTCAAGACTCAAAGAAACTGAAACCAATCCGTTCTCACTGAGATAACGCAGCTTTTCCTCCGTTACAAGATCTGTTGCAGATGGGCTGATGGAAAACCTGATGCCCTCATCATGGAGCTCCCTGACTATTTCGTCAAGATTCTTCTTCTTCATGACATCTCCTCCTGATAGAACAACAATTGGATATGGTTTTCCAAAATCCTTTAAACTTCTTACGAATTTCAATGATTCCTCAGTGTCAAGTTCACCCGGTTGTGGATCTTTCATGGCAGATGCCCTGCACTGTACGCATGCCAGATCGCATGCTTTTGTTGTTTCCCAGAAAATTAAAAGTGGACGCTGGTCCCATTTATGGGGGCCACGACTGATCTCCATGGGTTCGCATGAAGATGTTATATTTAACAGATGCGCCTAACACTTAAGGGAAAGCTGTTCACAGCCCGGTTATGTTCCCTTTTCCATCCACATCCATGCCATAAGCAGCTGGTACCTTGGGGAGACCGGGCATGGTCATGATCTCACCCAGCATGGGCACTATGAATCCGGCCCCGGAAGATATCACTATGTTCCTCACATTAACCTTGAAGTTCTCTGGAGCGTTAAGTTTTGATGCATCATCGCTGAATGAGTACTGGTTTTTTGCCATGCAGATTGGAAGTCCATCCAGTCCAAGCTGTTTTATTTTTTTCATTGCAACTTTTGCCTCCTTGCTGTATTCAACACCAGAACCTCCGTAGACCTGCATCACTATGCTCTCAATCTTCTCCTGAAGGGGTTGTTTAAACTCATAGGTTCTCTTTATTATTGGATGATCCTGCATGTTTTCCATGACTTTTTTCGCAAGTTCCAGACCGCCTTCACCTCCCCTGGAAAAGACTTCTGATCTTGCCCATCTGATCCCGTTGGAATCCATTATTGATCCTATAAGGTCTATTTCTCTGTCTGTATCACTGGCGAAAATATTCAGCGATACAACGGGATCAAAACCGAACCTTCTTACGTTCTCAACGTGTCTCAGGAGATTTTTACTCCCTTCTTTCAGTGCGTCAGTATCTTCTTTATTGTAGTCTTTTGCGCCACCATGATGTTTCAGTGCCCTTATCGTACAGACAAGGACAACAGCATTTACTGGAAGATTGCCAATTCTTGAGGCAAGATTGAAGAATTTTTCTGCTCCAAGTTCAGATCCGAAACCTGCTTCGGTCACCACATAATCTGCCAGTTTCAATGCAATTCTGTCGGCCAGTATACTGGATGTCCCATGTGCTATATTCCCAAAAGGGCCTGTGTGTATGAATGCCGGAGTTCCCTCTGCAGTCTGGACAATATTCGGTTTGATTGCATCCCTTAAAAGTACTGCCATTGACCCCTGCGCGTTAAGATCCCCGGAATAAACAGGCTTGTTGTCCGTGCTGTATGCCACAAGTATGCGGGAGAGCCTCTCCTTAAGATCTGAATAACTCTGGGAAAGACCCAGTATGGCCATTATTTCCGAGGCGGGAGTAATGAC
>JAKBSB010000026.1 GCA_021845155.1 Thermoplasmata archaeon | reverse complement strand
CATATCACGGATAGGCGTGGGTTCATACGGGCAGCCATTCAACTATTTCAGGAATATCAGCCGCAGATTCCCCGGAGAAAGGGTACTGGGAATAAACGGTGGTGGAATTCCAATAACATACCTGAAGAGAACATATGGCGACAGGTGCCTTCTGGTGGGTGATGCTGCTGGCATAGTGAAACCCCTGACAGGGGGAGGAATCTATACTGGAATAGTGTCAGCATCCCATGCGGCAAAAACGCTTGAAAAAGGGCTGGAAAGCAACAATCTTTCCAGGTCTTTCCTTTCATCTTACCAGCGCAGATGGAAGAGGGACATTGGAAAGGAACTCTTATTTGATGGTATAATCCAGAGGATATTCGGCCATCTGTCGGACAGGTCACTGAACAGGATTTATGAGATCATTTCCGATGAGAAGGTAATTGGAACAATCAACAGCAGGGGTGACATAGATTATCCCTCAAAGGTCATCATACCGCTTCTGATCAGGAATCCCGGACTCATAAAACATCTTTTCAAGGTTTCATGATGAAAGACCAGAAAATTCTGTATATGGGCCTCATACTTCTGGTCACGTTCTTCTGGGGCATCACGTTCCCGCTGATCAAGTTTGCACTTGAGTACATATCCCCGGTTGTGTTTCTTGCATTGAGGTTCTCTGTTTCGGCGGTTATGCTGGTGCCGTTCATTTTTAAATCAGGCAGACTGATGGACAGGAGGATGGTGAGAATAGGGATGACTGCCGGGGTCTTCCTTTTCCTGGGTTATTATTTCCAGACAGTGGGGCTGGATTTTACAACGGCAGCTAATTCCGGCATTATAACAGGAATCTATGTCGTGATACTTCCACTCATCTCCTATGCGTATCTGAAGCTGAAAGTCTCCAGGCTTGACGTGATTGCTTCAGTCATTGCTTTTGCCGGGTTGTTCATAATGTCTGCTTCCTCTCTTGCACTCAGGAGCAGCACAGTTGAATTCGGGGATATCCTCACCGTGATATGCGGCATCGCCTATGCCCTGCAGATCGCATATGTGTCAAAATATTCGGGCGGGCTTGATTCTACGGTTTTCACCTTCTACCAGATACTGACGGTGGCATTGCTTTCAGCGGTCTTCATACCGACATACTCAACATCGCTTTTCACCATAAATGCACTTGTTGTTTTTGTGATAGTTTTCACCGCCCTGTTCGGCGGTGTGCTTGCATACTTCATAACAACGAAGGCACTGATTTACGTGGAGCCCGCATCGGCGGGAATAATCTTTGTGGGAGAGCCAATATTTGCGGCAATATCGGCCGTGTTCATCGGTGGGGAAGTGCTTGGTCCCCTAACAATCCTGGGCGGATCTGTAATGGTCTTTGCAATGTTCCTCACATCCGTGGACAAATACATGTCACGCCGCAGGGAACTGAGATCATCTAACCGGTCTCCTGGTGGGCACTGATGCCGTGGTGGACCTTTACGGCCACACCTTCCCTGTAATATAACAGCTCCCTTCCGCTTACAGTGGACTTTCCAACTGCAAGAAGCCTGTCATCCTCGTCCACAACAAGCACATCATTCCCTGCAACTATGTTTTCGTCTGCCCTGACAATGAACTTGAAGAACACATTGAACCCTTTAACATTGTATTCAGCACTGTCCCTGTTCACAACAACTCTTTTGCCGGGGTAAGGGGTTGCAGTCCTCAGTCTCTCGCCACCATCTGTGGTGAGCGTGAAGAAGCCGTCCATTGTGCGCATTGTGCCTGTTATTCTTCCATCGAACAGGATGTTTCTGATCCTGCCTGTGCTCCTGGATTTTGTTATCTTGGATCCATCAGGAAACAGGGCTGATCCGGATCCAATCCCGAACTGGAAATCAGCCACTGTCCTGATCTTTTCCAGGTCGAAGATCCTTGAGGCCTCATTCTCGGGCTTCACGAGCATGTCCTTGAGGTATCTGACCACATTTGGTTTCACAAGGAATGCGACTGAATTGTAATTCTCAATGAATGTCTTCTGATCCGAATGGGACGAAGTGAGATGCTGTTCAACAGGGTATGTCTCCTCCAGTTCAATGGGGATCAGCATGTCACACCATTCCAGCATGACATTGACCGGATTGCTCTCGTAAAGTGCAAGAATCTCCTTCTTCAACGGCACACCTGGCCTCCAGCTGTCCGCAGGAACTATGACGGTTTCGAGCCTGTTTCTCTCCAGATAATTCATGGAGAATGTTTTCAGCCTGGTAAGGGAGGGATCAAGAAGTGACGTGCTGTCATAATAGAAGAAAGGGCTTTTCTTTGATATATCCTGGAAATACGCAATGTTGTCCCTGTGGTCAAGTATGCGCCTGAATGCCCTGTACAGATAGGGATGCGCCCTGCTCTTCTCCTGTATGTAGTTGAAGAGTGTCTCCTCATGAATCCTCTCCTTAATCTCCTCCAGCTCCATGAACAGGGCTGCAAGGTTGTGCCTTGAAAGGAGTTCGGTCTTCTCCCCCTTTTCAAGCCTGTTCACCTCACCTGGTGAATATTTTCCAAAAAGTGGGGACCAGTAGGGGAAATCCCTTATCTTTGTTATGTCTCGTGAACCTTCAGGATAGAGAAGCCTCCCATCCCTGGCATATTTCACGTAGGATGCGGAATCAAAAAGGTCCACGCCAAGATAAACGGCCATGGCAAGGAACATCGGATGCCCTCCTCCGAAAAGATGGATGGGTTTTCCCAGGTTTGTGTTTATCCTGGCATTCACTATTATATCAACAAGTGTCTCGTAATTGTAGTTCTCAAGAAGAGGCACCACTCCTCCTATGGGAAGGTAATCAGCCCTGCTGCCTCCCATGAGCTCAGCGGACTGCTTTCTGAGATCAGGGTATACAGATCCCTGGATTGGGCCTGCAAGCATTGGTCCGGAATGATCCGGTATCTCCTCTATCCTCCTGTATGTCTCCATCACGGCATTTTTTGCCTGATCATACGTATCATCAGGTTTTGAGAATATGTCAAGTATCGTGGTTATGTCACTGCCTATGGATCTCTGGAATTCAACTATTTCCTTGTTTGTGTATTCAACATCCCCGTAGACATAGCTCTGGAATGTTCCGGAATCAGTCATTATTGGCCCGTCAAAGTCCATGAGGCTGTGAAGGCCATCTTTCAACGCTTTTTCCTTGAGGGAGGCGCTCCTCCTTATGATGTAGCTGTTGGTGATTATTGCCTGGGCCCCGAACTTCTTCATCTCTTTCGGGGGAATGACAAGGAGGTTGGGGTTGACAACAGGGAGGATTGTCGGGGTTTCCACCTTTCCATGAAGCGTGGTAAACCTTCCTATCCTTGCAAGTCCGTCCCTGTGAATTATCTCCATCTTTCCTGTAGCCTTCATGGTGTAATAAATTCTGGTTTCATTACGATTATATCAGGCCAGTTTACGGATGCATTTCAGGGTCAGTTTACTATATCCTCTTTAAGACCCAGGTAAGGTTCATCATCCGATATCTCTATCCTGGCATTTAGCGGTATGAGCAGCTGCTCCTCGCCATGCCCGAATGGTGCGCCGTATAACGAGGGCTTGTTCGTCTCATTCATGAATTTCTGTACCACATCCTCAACTGACGGGGTTGGCTCATCCTTGTCCATGATTGCCCTGAAATCGCCGAATACGTAACCGGAGAAGTTGTTGAGATTGGCCAGCTTCATGGTGTAGAAATACCTGTCAATGTCTCCCGAGGTTATATTGGTGTCCTCAATGAAGAATATCCTTCCATCGGTGTCAGGAAGATATGATGTTCCAAAAAGGGAGGCGGCAACAGACAGGTTTGTGCCCATTGACAATCCTTCTGCCTTCCCGGGTATAATATACTTTATGAGGCGATCCTTGTTGCTCATGCTTATATCGGTGGATTTACCGGACAGAATGTCAAGAAAATACTTGAAAGTAGGTTTGGAGAACTCGCTGACGTCAGAGGCAACCATCGGTCCATGGAAAGTCACGAGATTGGAAAACTTGTTCATTGCAAGATGAAGGGCAGTTATATCGCTGTAACCCATGAAAATCTTCGGGTTGTCCTTTATCACGTCATAATCAAGCAGGGGCAGTATATGTATGCTACCATATCCTCCCCGGGCACTGAATATTGCCTTTACGTTGGGGTCCTTAAAAGCCGCCATGAGCTCCTCCGATCTCTCCTTTGCAGGAGCAGCAAGGTCGTTTCTCTGTACGAGCTTCTTTATGTTCTTTCCTACTGAAACCTTGAATCCGAGTTTTCTCAGCCTGGCTACACCTTCTGAAAGCTGTTTTATATCCGGTGCGCTGGCAGGGGCTATGACCCTGATCTCATCGCCGGGGTTTAATTTTGGGGGTCTAATTTTTTCCATTTATATCACCAAATTCCTTCTTTATCTTATCCATTATATCATGATCCCTAATGATCCTGAGTGCTGAATTCACTGTCGCATTTATTGCGGTCTTGAGGTTTTCCCTGTTTCTTTCAGGTTCAGACGCGATCCTGAACAGATCGGAATGTCCTGGAAGGTTTTCCCCAACCTTCATGTCAATATGGCCTGTCGGTACCTTGAGGCTCACATTGGCCTCATCAGTGCTTCCTGATGCTATTTCAGTGCTGAGGTCAAGATTTAAGGGGACAATGCCAAGTTTCTTGAGCTCGGACTGAAGAACTGAGTCAATTATGCCGTTTGCGCTGTATTCCGTATACATAGGTATGAGATCTTTTATCTCCAGTTCTGCCCCAAAACCTTTGCATATGGATGAAACCATGTTCCTTATCCTGTTTTCAAAGGATTTAAGGAATTCGGATGAAGTTGACCTCATGTCAACCTCGAGAACTGCCCTGTCCGGAATTACGTTAGATGCCTTACCGCCTTCCTTTATGATCATGCCTACAACTAGATGCTTATCTACTCCTGCCCAGTCTCTTGAATTATTTATTGCCACATAGGAGGTGACCAGGGCATCAAGGGCATTTATCCCTTCTGAAGGGGATGCAGCCATATGGGATGATTTTCCTTTGAATACAAACTCAATCTGCAGATCGGCAAGTGCCTTGCATCCTACGCACCATCTGTCGTCCGGATGCATCCCGAACATGAAATCTATGTCGGAAAATGAACCACTGTTGGCCATGATTATCTTGCTCCCTGCGTATGGGCCGATACCTTCCTCTGAGGGTGTTCCGAACAGGACTATCCTTCCGGAACTCATGAGATCTCTCAGCACAACTGCGGTGCCGAATGCCCAGGCAGAAATCAGGTTATGCCCGCAGGAATGTCCGTTGGGAAGGGCATCATATTCCATGAGAAGTCCAATTGCAGGTTCTCCTGATCCATATTCGGCCCTGAAGGCAGTCTTCATGTCCAGGTAGTTTTCCTTGACTGTGAATCCATTCTCCCTCAGCTTTTCAATAATCTCTGATGATGACCTGAACTCGGAGCTCCCCAGTTCTGCAAAATTGTAAATGTCGCTGGAAAGTTTTATAATTTCATCAATATGTTTTTCAATGGAAATGGATACATCGGTCAACTATCTTACCTCATTCATGTAATGTGGAATTCTTAAAATAATATTTCCCTTATGTTATTGTTGTACGGAGCATCCTCAATGAAACTGTGGTATCAAAACCGAACAAATCACATGACCAAATTAAAATAAAAATATATATATATATATAGGTAATATGATTGCATGATATATGAAATCTAAGAAAGCTATGATCACCATCGCAACTCTAATCGTTGCAATAGGTCTCTCAGCCCTCTGGTTTTCCCCGGTTGCTGATTCAGTTAGCCTGGCTCGATCAGGAAGCACATCATACGCCAAGATAGAACCTGAAATCTCCAGAATCGTTCAGGATCATGGAATGCATGTTGCAGGAAAATATTCATTCTCACTTACAGGAGACGGCATGAAAATCACATTTATGATCTCAAACCTGATGGAAAATAAAACTTATAATAAAGGGATAGTTGTAACTGTAATGATAGGTAATCGTCTCATCGGTTCAATTATGGGATTAACCATTAAGCAGGACAATGGATACTACTATTCACTTATTCCATTATATTCTACTATACTGAAATCAACCACGAGTTTTCAATTGAACAGCACAGCTGTAAGTTCATCTTCAAATCCGCCAATTCAGAATATGGTATCCGGTGACGTACAGTATTTCCCTACTGGGACATATTCAACAGGCTATGCCGGTTGGGCTTATAGTTGGAGTCAATATCAACTGGAAGGCCTGTTAACTGTTTTGGGGAGTGGTGAGGGAGCTAGCGTTATTGTGGCGGGCATGGCTTCTGCTGGAATAGCTACCGCAATTGCTGTAATAATGGTTCCTTTGCTTTTGGCATCTATTGGTATTATAGGTTACATTGACTGGATAGGTGGTTACAATGGAATTTACGTAGGATACACAACTTCTTTCTGGGGAGGCCTGGAAACTGGTCACGTGTATGGTATGCCATGGTTATGGTACAATCCAGTTCCAAATGGGTACTGATCATATGAAACTAATAAAAATGCTCCAGTATATTGAATACATAATAGTCGGAATCGTTGTATATCTTTATTTTTCTTTCGTATTTCCTATTCTTCCAGGACTAGATTACTTTGGTATTCATGCACAGGGAGCAACGGCATTCATTGTATTAATTTCCACATTGTCGGCGGTTCTTTACATAAATTTCATAGCAATCCGCAGGCTTAGGGTGAAAGGAAGATAATCTGCTATAGTTTAAGCTTCAGTAAAATTTATTCTTGTGCAAGATTTCGGCAGTGAAGGGGGTTCTGGAGACACAGCATAGAAAAGTCCAAAAATCCACAGGACGTTTTACAATATACCGTCATTTATTCTTCTCCGATGGATCGTCATGCAATGTGCATCTTTTTCTTATAGAATTTCATCTTAATTGGCATGGTACCATCTCTATATGGTTGACATGTTAAGCAAATATAACATGAAAAACAGCCATTAATTAACTTTGTTAACAATAAGGTTAATATTTACAATGCTGATTTCATTGAATGGATAAGGATGAAAACAGGCCAGAATTGAGGTATAACAAAAGTTTTCATCTGTATCTTACCAGAGTTGCATTTACAAGCCTTGCCTTCAGCCTTTATTCCATTTTCATCCCCATCTTCTCATACATCTATTCAGGAAGCCTTCTCTTTACAGGCCTTGTTTTATTCGCACAGTACGGGGTTTATTCCCTCACATTCCTTACCGGACCAGTGGTGGACAGGGTAAGAAACAAGAGGATGGTGTTTTTCCTGTCTTATTCGACTATCGCGGCTTTCTCATTATTTCTGGCAGAGATGGTTCATCTCAATTCTCTTTCGCCTGAAATACTGATCGGGGTGGTTATAGCAATCGCCTTCTCAGATAACTTTGCGTGGACAACTGGTAACATTGTGCTTCCCCTGCTGGTGGACAAATCCGATTTCTTCAGGGCAAATGGATATGCACACCTGATCTCAGGGACACATGCAGTGGGAGGCTTTGCACTGGCCGGAGTGATCCTGATATTTCTGGGTGATCTTGACTCTATACTGATGTATTCTGCCGCAATGGCAGTTGCATCAATTATCAGCCTTTTTATCCCCCTGTATACCAGAAACCGGGAGGCAAAAGGCAGTGGAAGTTTGATTGAAGGCTGGAGATACCTGGCAGAGAACCACAAACCGATGATCCTGACGGCAATATACCTTTCACTTGTCTCTTTCTTCGGTCTTGCTCCTGCAGTTCTTATACTTGATGGCACGTCAGGCTCTTCCTGGTACATAATCCTGTATGCATCATTCATGGTGGGAGGTAGCATGGCAGGTCCCATGCTTGGAATACTCAACTTGAGGAAAAAAGTCGGTGCAGGGATCATAGCTTCAGCAATGGCATATGCAATTCTTATAATGGTCTCATCATACCTGTTTTCTTTTCTCCCCCTGGAAATTCCTGTATGGACGGGTGCAGGAATATCATTCGATACCTGCATCATGCTTTTCAATGTATACCTGCAGGGCACGGTGAAAGAGGAATTCCTGGGGAGATCTGCATCTTCCCTTTACACATTCAGGGGTATATCAGTATCAGCAGGAAGCCTGATAATCCCAGTACTTATTCTTCACTTCGGCATTGGAATCACATCAATTATCCCGGTGGTGCTTATAGTCCCCGTTTCAATTGCCATAATATTTGCTGTTAAATCCATCTATAAAACGTCATTCTAGAAATTTTTAAAACAATATTTCTGGGATATTAATTACCCGGATACTACTTATAAAGAAAAAAAAATCACAATCGTGAACCCGCTTAATCTGTGAGCCTCCCATGACATGTTCCATAATTTATGAAAATCAGGAAGAATAGTAATAATTTCCGGATGTTTTCTGTTCCCTGTCCAGTGCACTGTCCAGTTTGTTTATTCTCGGCCTGCGCGTAGCTTCATCTCTCCTGAATGTTATTCCAAGATCTGAAAGAAACCTGTTCATTCCATCTTTCATGTCAGTTGGCCCGAAGGTGTTTCCATTCAACCCCGGAGTGCCGGAGAAAACCATCAGGCTGTCGGAGATAAGGTCTATGAGATATATGTCATGATCAACAATAAGGGCACTCTTCTTGTTTGTCTCCATTACTCTTCTTATGATCTTGGCAGCTGCCATCCGGTAAACACTGTCAAGATGGGCTGAAGGTTCATCCATGAGATAAAGATCGGCATCCCTGCATAGTGTCAGCGCTATGGAAAGCCTCTGCAGTTCACCCCCGGACAGATCACTCACATTGAGGCTGTACATGTCCTCCACATCGAGGGGCTTAAGGATCTCGTTCTTGACAAAACCACTGGCGGCCTGCTCCTTTAAGGAGGAAAGAACAAGGTCTTCAACCGTGCCGTCGAAATCGGTTGATATGTACTGTGGTTTGTAAGCTATCTTTATATTTTCATCCAGGGTACCTGCATCGGGTTTCAGGGCACCAGCAAGTATCTTCATCAGTGTGGTCTTTCCCAGTGCGTTCCTGCCCAATACGCCAATAACCTGGCCAGACCTGATCTCTCCCGGATTCACATGGATGGTGAAATCCCCAAGCTTTTTTGTGAGTTCCATCCACCTTATGACCGTCTGTCCCGTGCTGGTTCTTTTCTGTGACTTTTCTTGGAAATCTATGGAGTAGTTCCTGATTCTCACGTTCTCTTCCCTGAGGTAACCTGATAGAAATGAGTTTATTGCCCTGTTAGTGGTCTTCTGATCAACGATAACTCCGTAAACTCCGCTCTGCCCGTAAACAAGGTGGACATTATCCGCCATCCAGTCAAGTATTGCGAGATCATGCTCCACTATCATGACAGTCTTCTTTGCGGCAAGTTTCTGTATGGTGTTTGCAACATTGACCCTTTCCCTTATGTCCAGGTATGAGGACATTTCATCCATGAGGTAGATGTCAGCATCCTTCAGGAGTGCAGTGGCAATGGCAAACTTCTGCAGTTCGCCTCCTGAACAGCTTTCAACATCTTTCTCAAGTGATCCTTCAAGATTCAGCTGTGATGACACAAGATCAAAATTCCCGGTCTGATCATTCTTTTTCAGGATCTCCCCAATTTTGCCCTTAACTGCTCTAGGGATGAGGTCCACATACTGCGTTTTCACAACGGCCTTTTTCTCACCGGTGTAAAGAGCGGAGAAATAGTCACCCATCACGGTTCCTGAAAGCCTGTCCATGACATATTCTTTCGATCCTACTTTATCATAATTCCCGAAATTTGGAACAGTTATCCCTGCAAGTATGTTGATGGTAGTGGTCTTGCCCATGCCGTTGGGTCCAAGTATTGCCGTAACCTTGCCTGGTGCTATATTGGGGATTGAATAAAGCCGGAATGAGTTCATTCCGTACTGATGGAAAGTCTCCTTGTTCATCTCATCCGGAACAGAGACAATTTTTATTGCTCCAAATGGACATCGGTGTACGCATATCCCGCATCCTATGCAGAGCGGTTCAGTTATAACGGGCTGTTCGTTCTCTACAGGAAATTCTATTGTTGGTGTGCCACTTCTTACTGGCGGGCAGTAAAACTGGCATTCATGATGACATTTTTTTGGATGGCATCTTTCCCTGTCAAGAACTGCAATATGCATAAAAACACGCCTAATTCATCTTCCAGGATTCATCCGAAAGATCTTCATATATCTGGAACTCGTCTGAATCCTTCGCCTGTGTTTCCACATTCTTCATCCGTGAGAGCTCTATTATTTTGTTTACATTCAGGATCCAGTAGTGTATTCTCCATTCACGGCCATCATAAAGGGTGGTTTCCTCTCTTTCGGTCTGCAGCACACCTATATCTTCCATTGTGTAAAAAGCATCCCTGTCCTCGGGCTCAAGCATATTGTCGATCACACGATCATTATACCCGAAGAAATTGATAAGGTGTTCTGCTGCCTCTGCAGCTTCCTCCTGGCTCATCCTTCGCTGCTGGAGGCTCAGTCCCTTGCTGATTGCCTGTGATAATTCAACCAGGTTAGTATAGTTCCTGTGGAATGTTACTGAATTCGTACTGTTGTTGTTACCTTTCATATTAGCGCCATCTTTCTTGTTACCAGAACAGGTAACCTCTATTGCAAATTCGTTATTAAGCTTATCCGGAAATGAGTATTACCTGTTTCCAGTCTGCTGTTTCAATGCCTGCGTTGCTGTTTTCGATACCCGTTTACGCCTGATAGCATATATATAAAAAAAGCCGTTAATAAACATGGTGATTTTGCGATCTGAATATGCGACCTTAAGCCGGGAAGATCAGAAAAGCTTGAATGCCTTAAAGGAAATGAATAATTTTTAGTGCAGGAAAAGATAGGGAAAAAGAGAAAGTGAGGCGCCATGAATCCGGGATTTGCAGTATTTCCAGCCAGGATAAAGTATTTTGACGACGAAAAAAGAAGAGTGCAGGTGGAAATATTCAGCACAGCAAAGATGGATGAAGATGAATCTACCTCAGAAATCAGCGGGTCAGTCAATGGACTGCATCGCTATGTTTCACTGTTATCGGGGGATGAACTTGCGGAACTTTTCCTGAATAACGGGATATTCAGCGGAAATGAAAAGAAAGTGTCATCGATGTTCCTGAAAGCACAGGATCAGAGCAATACTGCCACCAGAATAATGGGTGTAGTCAACGCAACACCCGATTCCTTTTATCCTGGGTCCAGGATCGAAAGGGACAACATGTCCCAGGTGGACAGGATGCTTGATGAAAAACCCGATATAATAGATATAGGGGGCGAGAGCACAAGGCCAGGGAGCTCCACTGTAGGCCATGAAAAGGAGGTTTCAAGAATCCTTCCTGTCCTGGAATACGTCTCAAACTGTTCCAACATCCCCGTTTCAATTGACAGCAGGAATCCGGAAACTGTATTGAAGTGCCTTGATTTCAGGATCGAATACATAAACGACATAAGCGGCTTCTCAAACCCGTCAATGATAAACCTGGCTGCAGAAACCGGACTCAAATCAATTGTAATGCATATGAGGGGAACACCGAAGAACATGCAGGAAATGACTGAATACGGGGACCTGGTGAAGGAAATAAACTCGTTCCTGCTTGACCGTACAGACAGGATGCTTGCTGCGGGCGTTAACCCGGACAACATAATAATTGATCCTGGAATTGGCTTCTCAAAGACTTATCAGGGTAATCTGGAAATTCTTAGGAATATAGAATCGTTCAGGGGTCCATTTCCCCTGCTGGTGGGAACCTCAAGAAAAACATTTCTCGGCCATATAACCGGAAAGGATGTCAACAACAGGCTGGCAGCCACAATAGCAACCTCTGCATATCTTGCCGCGAAA
>JAKBSB010000025.1 GCA_021845155.1 Thermoplasmata archaeon | reverse complement strand
CAAATGCAAATCTTCCTCCCGGATTCAAGAGAGAATATACCTTTGTGAAGAACCTGTCCATATTATGAAAGTGATGAGCTGCCCTCCTGCAGGTAATTATGTCAAACCTGCTTTCATCTGGATTCAGGTTTTCCCAGGATGACTTTAGAAATTGAATATTGGTTATTCCTGACTCCCGGGCAATCTTTCTGGCCTGGTCAAGCATTCCTTCAGTGGGATCTAAAGCGGTGACAGACCTGACCATCGGTGCCAGTCTTACAGCGGTAAACCCTGTTCCTGTGCCTATATCAAGCAAAGTCTCATTTTTGGCCGGTTTTAAAAGACGTTCCAGAATGTCAAGGTCCTCTCCCTTCTTATGCGACTGGCTTACTGCGTATTTTTCGGCATTCCTTTCAAAAAACGGGTTTCCTTCCATAGCCGATCAGCGTTTTTATACATATAATTGTATTTTCTCACTGCCTTTCCAGATAAACAAGATAGTTAGATTTGTCAAATGGTTTCAGGTCTATTATCTCCAGTACCCTGAATCCATTAATTCCCTTTATTGAATTCTTCACTACCTCTTTTTCATTCTGCCTTGCGCTTATTGCTCTCACCTTGATGATGAGGATTGCTTTCTTCACGGATTTGAAAGTGGACGCCGCAAGATTGAAGATCTGCACCTGATGCCTCTGTGATATGTCCTGGTATATTATTTGCGGATTGTTGATAAATCCTGCAATATTTTCAATATTCATGGCGTCCTCAAGAAATGGAAAGAGGTTTTCCCTTTCGCCGGAAATGTTAAGGAGCTTGGTAAATGATTCGAATGAGTACTCGACAGCAAATACCTCGCCATCTGGGCAAAGGTCCACAATATGGCTCACTGTTGTGCCTGTGGATGCCCCCAGATAGAGAACCCTGCTATCTTTCTCGAACGGGACGTACCTCAGGCCTTTTTTGAGTGCAGCAGAAAGCTTGCTTCTTTTTGGGTCCCAGTAACGTTTGTAAAAACCGTTCTCTTTCTTTATTTTTTCCCCGTATACAGGCTTTTGATATGATGAAATTGTGTAGAAGTTTCCACCATCTTTTCTCAGCATGGGGTTCCATCCAGACTCCATGCCAACCCAATTGCTGTGAATTATTTACAGTTGTGTTTTACCACTTTGAAATAGAAACTTTAAACTAACCATTTTTAATTAATAGAACATGAGTGATCTGAAGGGAGGGGCTATTTATGGAATGTGAAATGTGCGGAAAGAACGTTGAAAAGCTTACAAAGGTGAGAGTGGATGGTGCAATTCTCAGTGTGTGTGATTCCTGCAGCAAATTCGGGGTGCCCGTAGATAAACTTCGATCCTCAGGATACTCGAATCCTGTAAAAGTGCAACCTGAAGCAGTTAAGCTTCCACAGCGTGAATATCGCCCCCCAATGCCACGTAAAAGCAAGCCTGTAAAGAAAAAAGATAACATTGAGAACCTTCTTGTTGTGCCTGAATACGCGAAACTTATCCACGACGCCCGTTCAAAACTGGAGATGACCCAGGATGATCTGGCCGCGAAAATACTGGAAAGAAAGAACGTTCTTGCGAATATAGAGAGAGGGAGTCTCACACCTGATATCAGGATAGCAAGGAAGCTCGAAAAAGTTCTGGGAGTTACCTTGATCGAGACGGAGTGACCCCTTACTACTTCAACTTTTTTATTTTAAGGATAATAGGTTAATATGATTTCGATTATATCACGTACAGAAAAAGCTTAAATAACTTGGTTTTTTCTATTAGCTAAGGTACAAGAATTGAAAATAGAGGTAGGACAAAGGTTTGACTTTGAGGTGGACAGAGAAGATGTGGAGCTGGTAGACGAGGGTTCCATAATAGCCACTTGGTACCATATGGGCAATCCCATATATGTGGAACTCAACGTGAATAAAAGTCTGATCAGTGAAATCAGGAAGGTCTTTAGTGACAACAAGAAGAAAAATGTCCTGGTGTCTATTTTCAGGATTTCACAGAAGAAATATGTTATAACCCCAACTGTTGTCCTTGTGAACAGGCAGATGGGTGGCATAAACCAGATAAAATAGTGATTTTTTAATGGCTGTAGAAGCCTTCACCATTCTTGACTCCAAGTTTATTGGAGTCAACCATCCTTTTCAGTAAAAGGGACGGCCTGTATTTCTGGTCTGCGTATTCCTCGTAGAGAATACGAATCACATCTAAGGTGACATCAATTCCCACCATATCGGACAGCTCGAGGGGACCCATTGGGAATCCCGCCCCAAGTTTCATGGCAGTGTCAATGTCTTTTGCATCCGCAATCCCTTCATCCAGCATTATTGCTGCTTCATTCATTACTGGAACAAGTATCCTGTTTACCAGGAACCCGGGAACTTCCTTAACCCTTATGGGCCTCATTAATCCACGGTGATTCTTGATCTTTGAATAGAATTCCAGCATCTCCTTCACAGTTGAATCGGAGGTTCTTAACCCAGGCACTATTTCTACCAGGGGCAGAGTATAAGGCGGATTGAAGAAGTGAGTCACTATGGACCTCCCCGGATTCTTGATGAATGATGAAATCTTTGTAATGCTTAAAGATGATGTATTTGTGCTGATTATTGCATTTTCTCTGCAGTGCGATGACAGATCTTTCATGACTGCCTTCTTGACTTCCATGTTTTCAAAAACGGCTTCAACTACATAGTCCACATCTTCAAATCCTGAATAATCAACGGCGGGTTTTATTCGGCCGATGATCTCTTCCACTTTCCTTTCTGTGAGTTCTGCCTTCAATTTATTCCTGATAACTTCTTTCTGATCCTCTGTAAGCACTACCCCAATACCTTCAATCCGTGATATCTCCTTTGAGGCCCTGCTCTCCTGAAAGAGAAGCTGCCCTTGAAGGATTTTCTTTATTCTGCCTATACCGGCGTTTACCAGATCAATATTCTGATCCTTCAAAAAGACCTCATATCCATTGAACGCAAAAATCTCCGCTATTGAAGAACCCATACTTCCCGAACCAACAACTGCAATCTTCCTGATGGCCATGAAGGATTATGTTATCAGATTATAAGTGATCTTTTATGGGCGATGTTTTAAAGGCAAGAACCATGAATAACAATAGGTCCTAAGAATTATGGGAAATCAGATAGTTTTAACACAAAGGTTGGTTATTTGACCTATCCTCTGGTACTTCTAAATTTTATTACGCAATAAAAATTCAAAGAAAAAGTTCTTTAAAATATATATAGTCAAATTGCGTATATTATATTGGTCACAGATGTCTAAGAAGAAATTTTCAATAGACGACCTGGAAGAAGCCAGCTACGAAGAGCTAGAAAAAACTGTTTTTGGTGAGGAGGAAGGAAGGAAGAATAGTTCAAGGAACAATTCTCGTCCTGTCACGCGGAAATAAAGTGCCTTCCCTTATGTTCGGCAGGTCAAGGAGAATCATAAGAAGCCTCTCCAGACCAAGTCCCCACCCGGCATGTGGAGGCATACCGTATCGGAACGCCTTGATGTAGAATTCAAAATTTTCGGCCTTAAGGCCTTTTTCCATAAATCTTTTTATGAGAATATCTGGATTATGTACTCTCTGGGCTCCGGAAGTAATTTCCTTTTCCCTGTATTGAAGGTCGTATGAATTCGTATATCTCGGATTATCCTTCTTTGGCATCGTATAAAAAGGCCTCAATGAAGAAGGCCAGTCGACTATGAAATAAAAATCGTGGAATTTATCACCAATAAATTTGAGAGCCTCCACTGAAAGGTCTTCCCCGAATGGGATTTCCACCCCGTTGGCAGATGCAATCTGCCTGCATTCCTCATAGCTTATGCGCGGGAATGGGACTTCAGGCACTTCGACCTTCAGCCCAAGAAGTTCAAGATCCCTTGAATTTGACTTCAACACGTTTTCTATTCCGCTTTTCACAGAATTTTCAAGCATCGTCATTGCTGCGTTGTGATCAGAGAATGCCATTTCAATATCCACTGATGTAAATTCGTTCAGGTGTCTCACGGTATTGTGTTCCTCTGCCCTGAAAGCCGGTCCCACTTCGAAGACCCTGTCGATTCCCGATGATATGAGTATTTCCTTGTAAAGCTGCGGGGACTGGTTAAGGTAAGCTTCCTTCTCGAAATATTTGACGGGAAACAGATCTGCTCCACCCTCTGTAGCCGCCGCAACGATCTTTGGTGTCTGGACCTCCACGAAATTCTCCCTGTGAAGGTAATCACGTATTCCCCAGAGCATTGAACTCTTAATCCTGAAAATACTTGCCTTGACGGGTTTCCTGAGATCCAGGAATCTGTTGTTGAGTCTCGTCTCAAAGTCAGCCTCCACTGGATCAATTATCCCTAGGGGAAGGGGCGATTCTGAGACATTGAGTATACTTATACCGGTTGCTTCAATCTCCATTCCTGTTTTGCTTTTTGACTTCAGGTTCAATTTGCCTGTTACGCTTATGACTGATTCCCTTGAAAGATTTGAAAGAGTATCCATGTCTGGAAAGTTATCGCGCTTAAAAGTGGCCTGGATCTGTCCTGTGCTGTCTCTTACCACAACGAAAACAAGATTTTTCAGAGACCTTATCTCCTGTGCCCATCCGTTAATAACAACTCTGCTTCCATCAGGTAGACTTTGAAGGTCCCCTGCGAGACTTCTTTCCATGAGGGATAATTACTATGATATATTAAAAATCAGTTTTCCGGTTTATATCATATTTTATAAAATTGAATTTTTGCCATGACTCTGGAGGGATTTGACCCATGCTTTTGCCATTTGGGTTTAGAGTTTGTTTTCTCCAAGAGAACCGAACGTAACATTTCTGGAAGTTATATTAAAGCAAATTTTCCGGTAAATCTGTATAGTTGAATATCCTGTGAATAATATATATTCTTCATAACTGTTTGACCTGACAAAATATAATAAGCCTAATTCCATATTTAGTCGTTGGACAGATTAAGAATAGTATCTCTGGTTCTTATCGTTGCAGTTATATTTGTACTTGTAGGCAGTATTGCCACTCCTGTATCAGCAACTACGCCCCCTTCAGTTGTTGTCATACATCTTGACCAGCAGATAAACCAGGGTTCCGCAAGCATGATAACCTCTGCGCTTTCCGGCCTTACCCCTGCAAATACCAAAGCAGTAATTATTGAGATGGACACACCTGGGGGTATTCTGCAGAACATGCTCCAGATAGTCAATGCAATAAACAACACGGAAACAGCCGGAATTCCTGTTTATGCGTATATCCCGGCTGGTGAAATGGGTGCTTCAGCGGGAACTTACGTGGCAATGGCTACGGACTACATCGGCATGGGATCCGGATCCTACATAGGCGCGGCCCTTCCATCCGTTGAAGGAGGATCAGCAAGCCAGCAGGCATCAGCGGAAATGCAGATGGAGGCCCTCATGGAATCCATGGCTTTTGACCATAACAGGAACGTTTCAGCTGCCCTCTCCATGGTGATAAACGATACCTCTTACACAGAGAGCCAGGCGGTCTCAAATGGGGTTGCAAATGGGTATTCACTGAATCTCACAACTTTCATAAAAAGCCAGGGGCTCCAGAGCTTTCCTGTCAATAACGTGACACCCTCGTTTTATGACAGTTTTATCTCTTTCCTCAGCAACCAGTTTGTGATAGGTGTCCTGATAATACTTGGAGCCATAGCGATTCTGGTGGATTTTTACCATGGCAGTGTGCTTCTAAGTGTTGTCGGAGTTATACTGATTGCCATGGGCCTCGTAGGTGCCGAAGCCATTGAGGCTTCCATAATAGGTATAGTCTTCATACTTGTCGGGGTGGTGCTGATCTTCCTGGAGATGAAAATTGGCCATGGATTTGCACTCATTGCAGGCGTCATTATTGCAGTGGTTGGGACATTTCTCCTGGGTTCGCCACAATATTCTTCCAATCCCGGTTATTCGCCTTCCCCTGTGACTTCCGGAAGCGTTGTCAGCGCAATAATTGTGGTTATACTGGCAATAGCTGCCGCCCTTTACCTCAGGAAAATAGCACTCTCCATAAAGGCCAAGAAAACAACTGGTAGCGAGGCTATTATTGATAAAAAAGGAGTGGTAAGAATCGACATTGACCCGGTAGGCTGGATTTCGATAGAGGGGGTTCAGTGGAAGGCCAGGTCTATTGACGGTTCAAAAATTGGAAGTGGAAAGATGGTTCAGGTTATGGGACGTGAGGGGCTGACGCTTATTGTGGTACCTGTTACTGACTTATGATCTTAACATTACTTTTTTCATTTTTTCTTAAACTGAAACAGGCATAACTTCCTGAAAACCTGAATAAGAGTTTATAAGATTCCAGAAAATCACATATCATGACAAAGCATATTCTGGGCTTTGACGTCGGCGGTACAAAAATTTCAGCAGTTGTAGGAAATGATCAGGGTGAAATACTGTCCAATGTAAGGAAACCCACAGTAAAACATCTAGGGAAAAAAAGGCTCCTGGAAGAGTTCTACAGCATGGGAACAAAGGCAATGGAAATTGCTGAAATTGATGATATTGACAGCATAGGAATTGATTTCGCCGGGCTGGTGGACCGTGATAATGGCATTGTAGTTTCATCGCCTAACATACTCGGTCTGGATAACTTCAAGGTCGTGGAAGAGGTCGAGAAACATTTTGGAGTCAAGACTGTACTGGAGAATGACGCCACCGCCGCCACAATAGCAGAGAAAATTTTTGGTTCTGGCAAAGGAGTGGATAATTTTGTATATTTCACCCTCAGTACTGGAATTGGAGGGGGTGCCTTCCTCAATGGAAAACTTTACAGAGGGGCCCATGGAATGGCAGGGGAGTTTGGCCATATGGTGATAATGTCCAACGGCCCCAACTGTGGCTGTGGAAGAAAAGGCTGCCTGGAGGCAATTGCCGGTGGGAAGGGAATTGCAAGGAGAGTATCAGAGAACATCAGTGCAGTGAGAGATTCGGCCCTGTTTTCTAAAATCACTCCCGACAAAATAGATGCTGAAAAGGTTTTCAAGTATATGGAAGAGGGTGACATGTTTGCTCAGCTCATTGTTGAAGAGACAATATATTACCTTGCAGTTGGAATTGTAAATATAATAAATATACTGGATCCGGAAGTTCTAATAATCGGTGGAGGCATATCAAAGGCGGGAAAACTCCTCTTTGATCCTTTGAGATCGGCAGTTGATGAAGAGTTTAAGAGCATGAAGAGGCCGGTAAAAATAGTGCAGGGACTTGAGAATGGTACTGATCTTGCCCCAATTTCCATTCCACTATACAACTTCTGAATTCATGGGTTTATAAGAATAAAATGACATAGGCTGCCTGTTGGGACGGATCAGTTGTTGCCCTGCCGCCCCATCAAACTGAAGAGTTTGTCCTGCCACAGGTTATATTCTTCCTTTACCTCTTCAACTTTCACAACCTTGAAACCCGCAGATTCCATTGCTGCATTATACTTCATGGAGAGGTTGTCGAGATTAATTTTAGCATATGAATCGAAAACTGATCTTATCTCCTTTTCAGTTTCCCTGGAAATTTTTCTGGTGCCTTCAACAGTGTATTCAGTCCGGTAGAAAACATGCTCTCCGAGGGTTACATGGCTAATTTTCCAATGAACATTCATTTTCTTTCCAATTTCATTTCCTGCAAGATTTGAAATTGCTTCGGCAACTTCGTTGTTTTGATTACTGTTATTGGTCTGGAATGATATTTTCACAATGTTTTTAGCCATAGTTATGCCCTTGGATAGTGTACAAGGATCAGAAATCAATATAAAAATACCATCTTTGCTGAAGTTCTGTACCGCATAAGAAATTTAGTTACCACATGCTGTTTTGCTTTCTACAGGCGAACAAAACCCAAAGAATTAGATAAATGTTAAATAAAATGGTTTGTATAATAAAATGAAGAAAAATGAGTGATTTTTATGGTTTCCAAAAAGATTAAGATTGGTAATCTGGCAGAAAGCAGGAGAAAATTCGCAGGCAATACAAACAGGTTTCTGGACAACGATGTTCCCAAATACAGGTTTCCTTCCAGCATGATGGAACCAAGATCAGCATACCAGCTCATACACGATGAACTGAACCTTGATGGAAATCCAGGTTTGAACCTCGCAACATTTGTTACCACCTGGATGGAACCGGAGGCAGATAAACTGATAATGGAAAATCTGCACAAGAATTTCATTGATCATTTCGAGTATCCACAGGTTGAGGTCATTGAGGAAAGAATCGTGAATATTATGGCTAACCTCTACAATGTTCCTGAAAATGAGGATTTTGTGGGCACTTCAACTATTGGGTCCTCGGAGGCAATAATGCTTGGCCTTCTGGCACACAAGTGGAACTGGAAGGAGAAGAGAAAGAAAGAGGGAAAATCTCCTGACAGACCAAATATAGTATTTGGGGGAGATACCCATGTTTCGTGGGACAAATTTGCCAGATACTTTGACGTTGAACCAAGAGTTGTCCCTATAGCGAAAGACCGCTACACAATAACTGCTGATGATGTCAGAAAAAATGTTGATGAGAATACAATAGCTGTTGGAGTTGTTCTGGGAACAACTTTCACAGGTGAATTCGATCCAGTTGGAGAGATAAACGACATGCTCCTTGAACTGAAAAAAGAAGAAGGACTCGACATACCAATACATGTGGATGCAGCAAGTGCAGGTTTCATAACCCCATTTCATGAACCGGATTTTCCGTGGGATTTCAGGCTTGAACAGGTTAAATCCATAAATACATCGGGCCACAAATATGGGCTTGTGTATCCAGGACTCGGGTGGCTGATATTCAGGAATGAAAAAATGCTTCCTGAGGACCTGAAGTTTTATGTGAACTACCTGGGGGACGAGATGCCGACGTATACACTCAACTTTTCAGAGGGGAGTTCCATGATAGTTGCGCAATATTACAATATAATGCGCCTTGGCATGGATGGATACAGATCCATAGTGGAAAAAATGATGGGAAACGCCCACTATCTTGCAGGTAAAATTGAAAAACTGGCATATTTTGATATCCTGAATGATGCCAGGCACATTCCTGTTGTCACTTTTAAAATGCATGGGAATGAGAGCTTTGACCTGTTCGATCTTTCTTACCGGCTCAGGGAAAGAGGATGGATTGTGCCAGCATATTCACTACCTAAAAATGCCGAGGAGACCACAATAATGAGGGTGGTTGTGAGGGAGAACTTCACTGCCGACATGGTTGATCTGTTTGTCAGTGACGTGGAAAGTGCCTTCAAGACACTCCAGGTAAATAGCAAGAAGATCAGTGGAATGTCCCCAAGGCAGGGACATGCTGTCTCCTAACATTTCCAAATCCCAAACACGTTTTCAACCATGTTCCCTGACCCGGCAGCAAACAGGGAAATCCATGAGTCTTTCTTTCCATATTTTTCAGGCACAGTTTGAATTCATGGGAAAAGTGAATCTGCGTATCCCTGTGAATTTGCTTTCAATTCCGGGTTATTAATATACTTCTCCACCTCAATATCCATCCATTTTTCTGTGTCCGTGAAAGTGAAACCCTCACTGTAAGCTTTCCTGGTCGACAGTATAAAATCCTCATCCCGATAATACCTGGACTTGTCAGAAACTGAACCAGACCCAAATGAAACTTTTTTCCCCATGGAACTTCCCATCAATCCGAGAAAGCTACTGATGTCAAAACTCTGATCTGAGGCACCATTGTATGGCCCTTTCTTCTTACTGGTTCCAATCCATGCGAGAAACCGACCCGCATCATCAACCCATGTATAGTTTCTCTTGCCTGACTTTTGAGGAACCCAGAACTGTTTACCTTCCTGTATTCTTCTAAGATGATCCTGAAATCTAAGTGTGCTGTCACCATTGCCTAAAATGCTGGGAAATCTGGCAGAGGCAACTATAAATTCAGCATTCTGGTAAAGATAGGCTTCGACGTTTCGCTTACCATCAGCATAGCTTCTTTCGCTCTGTTTTTCATCAATATTGAAATTATAAGGGTCAAACATTTCCTCTTCCAATATACCGTAAATATCAGAGTATACTGCTGCACTTGAAGTAAGTATGTAACGTTCTGTTTTTCCATCTAAAATGCCTATGATATCCTTTACATCACGGACTCTGAATGCAAGCTGGTCGTAGACTATGTCAAAGTGATCAACCCCTGTTAATTTCTCTCTTACAGATAATGGACTGAACCTGTCAAACTGAATGTAATTTATTTTACCCTCAAATTTAACATCTGTTTTCCCGGACGAACCTATGATAACCTCGTGACCACCTTCAAGCAGGTATTTAACCAGAACTCTTCCAATAAAGCCCGTTCCACCCATTACAAGAATTCGCATATGACAAAGTGCATGGAACAGGCTTTATAATTTATTGCCGATGGATTAGACCTATTATGTTATTTTTGAGAGCCGCCGACGGGATTCGATCCCGCGACCTCGTGCTTACCAAGCACGCGCTCTACCATGCTGAGCTACGACGGCGACCAACAGGGATATCCAGGAAACTATTTAATTTTTATTTGATTACTTTGCGTTCAAATAATCTGTCATATATGTTCCTAATTTTGCGATACGGTAGTAACGAAAAGAATTTATCTTCTTATCAATAGGTCACAGCATGATGTCCATGGCTGATCAGAACCCGGACGAAATAAAGGGAATCTGGGAGCAGATATTCTTCAGGTACGGCTATATGGACCGGATTAACAAATTAAGTGCAGTTTATCCAGAAGAAAAATCACTCTATGTATCTTTTAAGCACATTCAGGATTATAACAAGGATTTTGCCACATCCCTGACCATAGTGTCAGAATTTTACATTAGGCTGGGTGAGGATGTTCTCCGGGAACTTATCCATCCACCCAGAGGGAATGTAAAAAGGGTTAACATAAGACTGACGGATTTTCCAGACAATGAATTCAGGATTGAAATTAGGGACCTTAGGAGCCCAAACGTTGGAACCCTGTTGACCATAAACGGGATAATAAGGAAAAATACGGAAGTTCTGCCCAGGCTGCAGACTGCTGCATTCAGATGCGAAGACCCTGCCTGCGGCCACATAAACATGATCCCCCAGGAACGTGGGAAGGTTGATGAACCTGCTGCCTGTGAACTCTGTGGAAAGGAGAGAAACAAGACAAAGTTCAAGCTCTTAACTGAAGATTCAGAATTTGTGGACTTCCAGAAACTGGAGATACAGGAGAACCCTGAAACACTGGATGGGGGTTCACAGCCCCAGAGGATTACAGTTATCGTGGAGGATGACCTGACTGGGAAGATATTCCCCGGTGACAGGATAATGATAGATGGAATATTGAAAGCAGAGCAGAAAAGAGCTGGAAGCATAATGCTGACAGAATTCAATATCTATGTTTACGCTTTGAATTTCAGGAGAGTCAACAAAGAGATTGAAGACGTAAAGATTACAGAAGAGGATGAGAGATTAATCCTTGAATTATCAAGAGACCCGAACATTATAGAAAAGCTTTCATCATCAATTGCCCCGACAATATTTGGAATGGAGATGGTAAAGAAAACTCTTGTCCTGCAGATGTTCGGCGGAATACGCAAGACCATGAAGGACGGCACCACGATGAGGGGAGATATCCATGTGCTCATGGTGGGAGATCCGGGAACCGCGAAATCACAACTGCTGAAATATATGACAGAGCTTTCTCCAAGAGGAGTTTTCGCCTTTGGACGTGGTTCCAGTGCTGCAGGACTCACTGCAGCGGCCATAAGGGACGACTTCGGCGAGGGAAGATGGACTCTCGAAGCTGGAGCACTTGTTCTCGCGGATAATGGATTTGCGGCTATTGATGAACTTGACAAGATGGATGAGAAGGATACCGCTGCAATGCATGAAGCCATGGAGCAGCAAACTGTCACAATATCAAAAGCAGGAATAATGGCAACGCTGAAATCCAGATGCTCCATCCTTGGTGCGGCAAACCCTAAATTTGGGAGATAT